>NZ_VIAE01000007.1 GCF_007821455.1 Candidatus Phytoplasma pini | reverse complement strand
TTTATTGATGAAATTGATGTTTTAGGAGGAAAAAGAACAAATAATTCTTCTAGCGGAAACCAAGAAAAAGATCAAACTCTGAATCAACTTTTAATTGAAATGGATAGTTTTACTTCTGTAGAAGGAGTTATCGTAATTGGAGCTACTAATAGAGCGGATATATTAGATCCAGCTTTATTAAGACCAGGAAGATTTGATCGTATTTGTAAAGTTTGTCTCCCTGATGTGAAAGCAAGAGAAGCTATTTTAAAAGTACATGCACGTAATAAACAAATAGCTGAATCAGTTGATTTTGCTTCATTAGCGAAACAAACTCCTGGAATGAATGGTGCTCAATTAGAATCTGTTTTAAATGAAGCTGCTATCTTAACAGTAAGAAATAATAAAGAAGAAATTACAACCGAAGAATTAACTGAAGCAATTGATCGTGTTTTGATGGGTCCAGCTCGAAAATCAAGACAATATGACGAAGAAGAAAGAAAAATGGTAGCTTATCATGAAGCTGGGCATGCTGTTATTGGTTTAAAATTAAAATATTCTTCAAAAGTTCATAAAATAACAATTATTCCCAGAGGTGATGCTGGTGGTTATAACTTAATGTTGCCAGAAAAAGAAACTTTCTTTACTTCTAAACAAAGAATGTTAGCGAATATTATTTCTTTTTTAGGAGGCAGAGCTGCTGAAGAAATATTCTTTGATGATATTTCTAATGGTGCTTATGAAGATTTCAAACAAGCAACACAAATCGCTACTTTAATGGTTACGAAACATGGAATGAGTGATTTAGGCCCAATACAAGATTCTGAATTTTCAAATAAAGATTTAATCAACCAAGAAATTAAAAAAATCATTGATAAATGCATGCAACAAGCAAAAAAAATCATTCAAGACAACAAAGATTTATTAAACAAAATAGCTCATTTATTATTAAAAAAAGAAACTATCAATAAAGAAGAAATAGAACAAATAGAAAAAGAAAATCCAAAAAATATCTGAACCATCTAAAAAAATAAAAATGTTGAAAAGAAAGTAAAAATTTTAATTTAAAGAAAAGGATTGATTATCGATTGGTTTTTTTTATTTGAATAATCTTGTTTTAAATCCTTTGATACCAAATCTTGAGAACTCTAGTATTCTTATTGATATTGTTTGTTTTATGGATACGAACTTAATCCTTTTTAAAAATAAAATCTTTTATTTTGGTGACAATTTATTTTTTCATGTTAAAATGTGAATAATTGAGAAATAATTGAATTTTTGATTTCTAAAAAGTTTTATTTTTTAAAATAAAATTATCTTTTGAACAGTTCTGTTTTTTTAATGGTGGGTAATCATTAACCCTCGTCATGGACTGTTCATTATCTCAAATATTCTAATTTTAGTTTTCAGCAACCGACTACTTCATGGTCTCTTTATCCTTAAATTCATGAAGCTTTTAATTTCTTCATATTTAACCGCCCATGACTGGGTTAGGAATTTTTAGAAATATCCAAGTTGCTTCAAAAAATCACCTTTACTCTTAAAAGAGTTGCCTTAAGTTGAAACCTTTTTGATTTTTTCCTAGATGGATTCCACTTTATTTATTTTCAATTAAGCAACACATGATTAACTAAATATCATTTTTGGTTTGCAAACTATACGATTAGTTTAGTTGTGTATAGGTTCAAATTTTACCTCTCAAATATATATTCTTAGCCAATTTTAGGTTTTTTCATCGGTAAATCAGCTTGCGAATTCTTCTTAGCTAGTTATTTCGCCTCAAATTTCTTTTTGGTTTTTCTGTAGTCCGTTATTTTTTCGTTCAACGAACTAAGGCTAATGCTATAAGTCCTTAATCACCTTTATAGTTGTTTAGGCTATTGATATTTTAGCTCCCATATCTCAACAATAATATCTTTTTTGCTATTTTTTTATTTTTTTGTCCTAAGATTTCTAACGTTTCTTTTTGTTTTTTTAATAATTTATTGTTCGTAGTACTTTTTGTAGTTTTTAAATTCTATTGTTAAAAAAATATCAATTTTTTAGTTAAATTTAACTTATCTTATCATCAGTTTGTTTATTTTTTAATTGTAATTACGGGAATTATCATACCCCTTGTTTTTTTAAGCATATTTTTTTTAACATTAAAATTTATTCTAACATTACAAATTTTTTTAATTTTTTTGCAATATAATAAATTGGTTTTTAACAAAGATTAAGAATTTCATTTCTTATTTTTTCATTTTGGTTATCTAATAAAAAACTTGAATTTTTTCAATTTCTTGATTTAATTCATTTAAAAATTTTTGCCTCTCTTTTCGCAAAAAAAAACAACAAATGTTGTTCTAATTAAATAAATTATTTATTTTTTTAAAAAGTACAAATTTTTAAAATACTACGTATTCCCTAAATTTATATTATATTTAATTGAATAAAAAAATCTTTAATTTTTCATTAGTTTATGAATTAATAATAGAGATAATATTAAATTTTTAATCTTTGTTTGAAATATATTTTATATAATTTATATTTTTTTATATAAATAAAATTTAAAAATTATTTAAAATAAAATATGTATATAAAAAAACTACTAAAAATAAATTTATATAAAAATTTTTCTTTTGTTATGAAAAAATTAATAATTTATATTTTTTTACTTAAAAAGATATAATTATAATATTAACTGATATTATTTTTCTATATAAGATATCCAAGATGCTTATGAGCAAGATAATAAGAAAGGTTTTTGTATGTTAACTTCAGATAAAAAAGTAATTTTAAAAGCTCATCGGCAAAATTATGCGATAGTACAAGTAAATATTAATAATTTAGAATGGATCAAAGCTGCTTTGGAAACAGCAGAAGAATTTAAATCCCCTTTGATTTTAGGAGCTTCAGAAGGTGCTATTAAATATATGGGAGGTTTTAGATTAGTTGTTTCTTTGGTGAAAGAACTTGATTCTTTTTATCATATTTCTGTTCCTGTTATTTTACATTTAGATCATGGTTCTTTTGATGGAGCGTATCAAGCTTTAGGAGCCGGTTTTAATTCTATTATGTTTGATGGTAGCCATTATCCTTTTGAAGAAAATTTTCAAAAAACTAAAAAAATTGTCGAATTATGTCATGAAAATGGTGTTTTAGTTGAAGCTGAAGTAGGAAGTATCGGCGGAGAAGAAGATGGAATTATCGGGAAGGGAGCGATTGCTGATCCTAAAGAATGTCAAAAAATAGCTGATTTAGGAGTAGACTTATTAGCTACTGGTATCGGAAATTTACATGGTAAATATCCTTCAAATTGGCCAGGTTTAGATTTTAATGTTCTAAAACAAATTAGGAAATTGACAAAACAAAAAACTCCTTTAGTTTTACACGGCGGAACTAGTATTCCTGACGAGATGATAAAAAAAGCTATTTCTTTTGGTATAGTCAAAATCAATGTTAATACCGAATTTCAAATAGCTTTTGCTCAAGCTACAAGGGGATATATTGAAAAAAAAGGAGATTTGCGAAATAAAGGTTTTGATCCTAGAAAATTGTTAAAACCTGGTTATTTAGCTATCAAAGAACAAATGAGACATAAATTAAAACTTTTTAATTCTATTAATAAAGCTTAAAAAAAAAGGAGTTTAAAAATGAAAAGTAATAAAAAAATAGCTGTTTTAACTTCAGGTGGCGATGCCCCTGGAATGAATAACGCTATTAGAGCAGTTGTTTTATCAGGCATAAAAAACAATTTTGAAATTTATGGTGTTAAAGATGGTTATTTAGGATTATATGAGAATAAAATCGATATTCTAAATGTAGATAAGTTTGATCCTCGTATTGTTAATACAGGAGGAACTTGCTTAGGAACTTCTCGTTTTAAAAAATTTGCTACAAATCTTATTGTACGACAAAAATGTGCAGAAAATTTAAAAGACAAAAATATTGATAAATTAATCATTATTGGCGGAAACGGTTCTTATCATGGAGCTATGAAATTAGAAGAATTAGGAATTAAATGTATAGGTATCCCTGCAACTATTGATAATGATATTCAAGGTACAGATTTCACAATTGGATTTAGTACTGCTGTTAATAATATATTAAACACCATTGGAAAATTACGTGATACTTCTTTATCACATTGTAGATGTAGTATTTTAGAAGTAATGGGAAGAAACAAAGGAAGTTTAGCTTTATATAGCGGCATTGCAGCAGGAGTAGATTTAATAGTTACTCAAGAAAATCTTATTGAAAAAAAAATAATTTTAGATAAAGTTAAAAAAATGAAAGAAGAAAACAAAAGATATGTAATAATTGTTATTACAGAACATATTTTAGAAGTTAATTTTTTAGCTAAAGAAATTGAAAATTACAGTGGTTTTGAAACAAGGGGACAAATATTAGGACATTCACAAAGAGGAGGTTCGCCTACTCTTGAAGATTGTATTTTAGCTACTCGAATGGGAGTTTATGCAGTAGAATTGTTAAAAAAAGACATTCATAATTGCGGAGTTAGCCTTCAAAAACAAGAAATAACTCATTTAAATTTTGAAAATATTTTTAATTCTCTTTTTGTTAAAGATAAAATTTTAGATATACTAGAGAAATTATAAAAAATTCATTAAATTTATTAAGTAAAAATTTTAGAATAGGTTATAAAAATTAAATTATATGGAAATAAAAAACATTCAACGAAAATCTTATAATTTTTCGCCAAATGAAAATACTAAAAAAACAAGTTCTATTTGGAAAAACTTGATTATTCTTTCTATTCCTGTTGCGGTTTATTTATTATTCCAACATTTAGGTCAAGCAATAGATTATTTTATTATTGGAGAACCAGTTAAAAATCATGATATAGACGGTGTTTTAACTTACTTAAAACAAGTAAAAAAAGTTTTTCAAAGTATTGCTGTATCTTTAAGTGGAGCTGGAATTATATTAGTAACTCGAGAATATAAAAACAAAAACATAGAAAAAGCTAAAAATTATACTGCTTTAGCATTTTTATTTACTATTATTATTTCATCTAGTATTTTTATTATTTATTTTTTAGGTAATCTTATTACTTTGCCTGGTTTTTTTAGCGGTTTTATTTTAAATAAAGAATATAAAGAAAATCCAGATGCTTTGCTTTGTTATAATATTTCTTTATTAACTTCTTTATTTATCGCTATAAATTCTGTTTTTATCGGTTTAGAAAGGGCAAAAGATAGAAAAAAATTTGTATTATTTGTTAATATTTTAAATATTACTGTTAGGATAATACTTTCTTTTTTATACAAAGGAATTCGTGGAACAAATAATGTTTCGTTAACAGATTTAGCATTTGCTGATTTTTACTCTACTTTATTGATTTCTTTTTTAGCTTTCTTTTTTATTTTTCGTTCTAAAAATGATTTTCGAATACAATTTACAAAAATTAATATTGATAAATTTTTTTTAAAATCATTTTTTAAATTATCAAGTGTTTTAATTATTGGAAAAGCAACTTATGAAATCGGGAAACAATTAATTAATGATAAGGTTATAACTTATTATGATTTCGATCGTGGTAATGAAATATTAGGAATTGCTGGTTTAGTTGCTGTTGTAAATGGTATTTTTTATGCAATTGCACTATCTTTCGAAGATTCTCAAACAGTTATGGTTTCCCAAAATTTATCAATAAAAAAAAATAATTTAAAAACTGTTAAAATTTTTAAAATTGCTATTATTATTACTTTTATTATTGGTATTATGGGTATTTTATCTAATTATTTTTTTGGTGAAAGAATACTTAAATTTTTAAAACCAGATAAAACTTTTGCTGATGAAACAATGAAAGGATTTAAAGAAATTTTATTTTGGGAACAAATGTCTCTTTTTACTTCTGTTTTTTCTGTTTTAATTATGGGTTATATAGTAGCTTGCAAAAAAAGTGCTAATATTGTAGTAATTTTAAATATGTTAAGAATTATCTTAAGAATATCTTGTTTGTCTATATTATTTAATCATTTTGATTCAGCTCTAACTCCTTATCAACAGTTTGGTTTAAGCACAGGTATAAGCAACATTATTGTTTTATTTGTATCTATAGGGATCTTTATTATCTTTTTGAATAAAAATAAAGAAAAGAATTAAAAATTTTTTTATTTAAAAAAGAATTTTTACGAAAATTGATTATTTTAAATTTATTTTATTTTCAATTTTTTTGAATATTTTCTTGTTTTCTTTTTTTGCCATTATTCTTTTTTATAATCGATTTAAATATGATTAAATAAAAAAAATATAAGAATTAAAAAATATTTCAGTTATTTTAACAGAAAAATTAATAAATATAAACTAAATATTCAATTAAATTTTATATTATTAAAATATTAAAAAATTAATATTTTTTAACTGTTTCAGTTAAAAAATATGGTTATACAAAAAAATTTAAAATTAGGTAATTTATATAACTAAAGAGTTAAGAGATAATGGTTATTGATTAACAAATTTGTCAAAATACTAATTATATATCAAAATAATTAGGAATAATTGGTTATATAAAAAATTGATTTAATTTAGAAAAATAATAAAAAAATTTTTTTAAAAAAATAAAAGGATTTATTTATATATGATAAAAGAAACACTTACAAATTTAAATATTAAAAATATCAATAAAAAAAGAATTTTATTACGAGCTGATTTAAATGTTCCATTAGAAGAAGGAAATATTACAGATGATAGTAGAATTAAAGCAATTTTGCCTACTTTAGAATATCTTATAAAAAATCAAGGTAAAATTATTATTTTTTCTCATTTAGGAAGAGTGAAAGAACAAAAAGATAAGCAAAAATTAAGTTTAAAAAAAATATCCGAAAAATTATCTTATTATTTACAAAAAGAAGTTTTTTTTTCTCCAGACACTAGAGGAAAAGATTTAGAACAAAAAATTAATAATTTGCTTCCTGGTGAAGTTTTATTAGTAGAAAATACTCGTTTTGAGGATATTGAATCACAAAAAGAAAGCAATAATAATTCATCTTTAGCTAAATATTGGGCATATTTAGGAGATGTTTTTATTAATGATGCTTTCGGCACTTCTCATCGCGCTCATTCTTCTAATGTTGGTATCGCTACATATATTAATAAAAAATGTTTTGGTTTTTTAGTGGAAAAAGAAATAAATTTTTTGAACAAAATTATGCAAAATCCCAAAATACCATTAGTAGCTGTTTTAGGAGGTTCTAAAGTATCTGATAAAATCAAAATCATTTCTAGACTTTTAGAAAAAGTAGATTTTCTTTTGATTGGTGGCGGTATGTGTTTTACTTTTTTCAAAGCTCAAGGATTAGAAATAGGAAAAAGTTTATTTGAAGAAAATGAAATACCTTTGGTTAAAGAATTATTAAAATCTCCTAAAGGGAAAAAAATTATTTTACCTCAAGATGTTGTATGCGGAGAAGAATTTTCTGCTCAAACTAAGGATATTGTTTGTGATTACGATAAAATATCTCCTTATCTTATGGGATTAGATATTGGGCCTAAAACAGTTTCTCTCTTCAAACATTATCTTTTGATAGCTAAAACTATTGTTTGGAATGGCCCATTGGGTGTGTTTGAATTCGAAAAATTTTCTCATGGCACTTATGCTATCGCTGAAATTATAAATAATCTTTATGAAAAAGCTACTACAATTATTGGCGGAGGCGATAGTGCCGCAGCAGTAGTCAAATTTGGTTTCAAAAATAATTTTAGTCATATTTCTACAGGTGGAGGAGCTTTTTTAGAATATTTAGAAGGCAAAGAGATGCCAGGTTTAAAATGTATTGAAAAAATTGAAATTTAAACAAATGAGGATAAAAAAATGAAAAAAAGAATAGCGATTAATGGTTTTGGACGTATAGGAAAATTGTCCTTTCGTTCTATTTTTAATAATTCTGATTTAGAAATTGTTGCTATCAATGATTTATCTCAACCAGAAAGTATAGTTTATTCATTAAAATATGATAGCGCTCAAGGTTCTTATAAAAAAGACAACATTAGTTTCGAAAAAAATGCCATCATAGTAGATGAAAAGAGAATTCTTATTTTTCAAGAAAAAAATCCTCAAGATTTACCTTGGAAAGATTTAGAGATAGATATTGTTTTGGAATGTACAGGTTTTTTCACTAGTGAAGAAAAAGCTAGATTACATTTGAAATCAGGAGCAAAAAAAGTTTTAATTAGCGCACCTGCAACAGGAAATATTAAAACAATTGTTTATAATGTCAACGATAATATTTTAACAAAAGAAGATAAAATCATCAGTGGCGCTTCTTGTACAACCAATTGTTTAGCCCCTATTGTAAAAGTTTTACATGATAATTTCGGTATTAATCAAGCTTTTATGACTACTGTTCATAGTTATACTAATGATCAGTCAATTGTAGATCAAAATCATTCTAAAGGCATTTGGTCTAGAAGAGGAAGGGCTGCGGCACAAAATATAGTCCCAAGCTCTACAGGCGCTGCGAAAGCGATAGGTTTAGTTATTCCTGAATTAAAAGGTAAGATAGATGGAACAGCTCTAAGAATACCTACTTTAACAGGTTCTTTAGTTGATTTAACAGTGGAATTAAATCAAGAGGCAACACATGAAATGATAAATAATGTGATAAAACAAAATGCTAATGAAACATTAGCTTATATTGATGATCCTATCGTTTCATCTGATATTATAGGTTCTAATTATGGTTCTTTATATGATGCTAATACTTTACAAATTTTAAAAGAAAAACCCCGTTTTATTAAATTAATTTCTTGGTATGATAATGAAATGAGTTATGTAAATCAATTAGTTAGATTACTCAAAAAAATAATATTTATGATTTAGTTTAATAATTTGTTCCAATTTTGTTTTAAATTTTTCAAAAAGGAGATAAAAAAATGGCTTTAAGATTAAATTTCAAAGGGATAAATGATTTTTTGAACTGGGAAGAATCAATCAAAAAAATACAACCAAAAGTAAAATCTATACATAAAAAATTACATGAAGAATCAGAATTAGAAAAAGAATATTTAGGGTGGTTAAAATTGCCTTTATTAAATTCTGAAAAGAAAAAAGAAATAGAAAAAATAAAACAATTAAAAAAAAAAAAACAAGATTTAAATGTTTTAGTTGTTATAGGTATCGGTGGTTCTTATTTAGGGACTAAATCAGGAATAGATTTTCTCCAAAATCCATTTGTTTCTAAAAAAACAGAAATTATTTTCGCGGGTAATAATGTTTCTGGTAATTATTTAACTAATTTAATCAAATATTTAAAGAATAAAAAATGGGCTATTAATATTATTTCGAAATCAGGTACAACTTTAGAACCAGCTTTAACTTTTAGGATCTTAAAAAAAGAGCTTGAAGAACAATATGGTAAAGAAAAAGCTCGAGAAAATATTTTTGTTACAACAGATTCAAATAAAGGTCTTTTATTGAGTATTGCTAAAAAAGAAGGTTATGAAAGATTTGTTATTCCTGATTCTGTCGGAGGACGTTATAGTGTTTTAACTGCCGTAGGACTTTTACCTTTTGTTTTTGCTGATTTAGATATTGATAGTATGTTAAAAGGTTCTTATGTAGCTTATCAAGATACTCTTTCGGAATATATACAAGAAAATCCAGCATATCAATATGCTGTTGCTCGTTATTTAATACATACTCAGTTACATAAAAAAGTAGAATTAATTGTTAGTTACGAACCACATTTATGTTCTTTCGGCGAATGGTGGAAGCAATTGTTTGCTGAAAGCGAAGGAAAAGAAAATAAAGGTCTCTTTGTGAGTTCTATGAATAACTCAACAGATCTTCATTCATTAGGTCAATTTGTTCAGGAAGGTTCTAAAATTCTTTTTGAAACTATTTTAAATATAACTATAAAAAAAGATGATTGTTTAGTTCCTAAAATAAATAATGATTTAGATAATCTTAATTATCTATCTGGAAAAACTTTTTCCGAGATTAATCAAAAAATTCTTCAAGCAACTAAACAAGCACATATAGAAGGTCAAGTTCCTAATTTAGAAATTATTATTAATAATCTAGATGCATATCATTTTGGTTATTTAGTGTTTTTTTTTGAAAAAGCTTGTTCTATGTCTGGTTATCTCTTGGGAATTAATCCTTTTAATCAACCAGGGGTAGAAATTTATAAAAAAAGGATGTTTTCTCTTTTATCTTCTTAATATAAATTATTATAAAATTATATATAGTTAAATTTATATTTTAAATGTTTAATTTTTTAAATTCTTTTTCTAATTTTTTTATTTCTAGATTTTTGTGACTATTTTTTTTCTTTAGAATATAAAATGTCTTGTTTTTTGAATTTTTATTTTTAATTTATTAATTTCTTTTTTTAGTTTAATTGAGCTGTTCCATTTTTTGTACACTTTTTTATTTTAAAATGACTCTTTAAGATCTAAAATTAAGTTGATAATTCTATATCTTTTCAAAATAACAAGTATTTTGATTAGATTTAAAATTGTCTAATTTTTTTTCATATGAAAAAAAATAAATAATATTTTATATAAAAAAAGATCTCTTTAAAAGAGATCTTTTTGTTAATTTAATTTACTATTTTCTGTTTATAAAAATAAAATATAATAAAGTTTATTACTATTTTCTAAAAAATAAAATATTTTTAGATATTAAAAAATTTCTTTATTAAAAAATTAATAACATTTAACTTAAATCAAATTATTTTAATATTTAATGTTTTTGATTAATTATTTTGTTATAATCAAAAACTTTTTTATTATTCTTCATTTTAATTTATTTTCTAATTAATTTTCTAGATAAGTATCTAATTCAGTTTTTATTTCATCTATCGTATTATCTTTTTGTGATTTTTCATTTTTTCTTGAAGAAAAAATCTTATGAAGGAATTCTTTAATTCTTAATTTTGTTTTTTTTTCTATTTCTTTTTTTTCTAATTTGATTTTTTCTTCTATCGTTTGTAATGACAAACTTCTTTTGGAAAGACAATCTATACTACAATTACCTATGGTACTAATTTTATCTTCTTCAAAGATTCTTTTATTTGATTCTGATATTCCTTCTTCTTTGAATAATTTTTCTAATGAAGATGAAGATAAATTGTCAGATAAATAATTATCTATATCTAATTTTTTTTCTATTATTTCATCATTTGTAAAATCATCTAAAGATTCGTTTTTCAATTCTCCTTTTAGGATATTATCAGCTTTAGGTGTATCATTACTGAATATATAAATAAATGTAAAAAGTAATCCTGAAAACAAAATTATAAAGCTAAAAATTTTGAAAATAATTTTGTATTTATAATTCTTTTTGCAATTTTGATTAATAAATTATTCCTCTTTTAATTTTTTTTATTTATTTTTTAATTTTTAAATTTATTTAAAATTTTTCATTTTTCAAATTTTTATTTTTATATTTTTATTTATTTTCAATTTTTAATTTTTAATTTTCAATTTTTAATTTTCAATTATTTTTAATTTAATATATTTTATATTATTTTGATAATAAAAATTTAAATAAAACCTAATTTACAATTAAAATCAATTAATTAAAACATGTAATTTTTAAAAAAAATTACACCAAACAATATTATACATTTTTTTAATTAAAATATTTTTTTTAATTAGGACGAATGTAATTTTAATTCTTTTATATTTTTTATATAATATTGATTATTTTAATAATTAATAAATGATGGACTATTATATTTATAATTATTTGGATATTTTTTATTTTGATTATGTTTAAAAATTTCTTTATTGATTGCATTAATTAAAATATATTATAATATAATTTTTATATAAGTTTTTTAAAATATTTTCTATATTAATAGAATTAAAATTTATAGGAAAGCAATATTTTTTAAATATAAATATAATTTATAATTTGAATTTCATAAATAATATGTTATATTTTATTATTTTAAAATCAATTTAATATATATATTATAAGAAAAGATATTGTAGGTAAAAAATAAAATGAAAATTAATAAAATAAATGATGAATTAGTACAATATCATTTTGAAATAAGTGCTAATGAATTTGAAATTTTTACTAAAGAAACTTTTGAAAAAGTTAAGCCAAATATAAACATTAAGGGTTTTCGTAAAGGTTTTGTTACAAGAGAACTTTTTGAGAAACATTTCGGAGTTCAAACTTTATATAAATATGCTTTCGACGATATAATTCAAGAAAAATTAAAAAAAATATTAACAAATAAAGATATTTCGGTCATTGGAGAACCTAAAATTATTGATTTTAAAATTCAAGATTTAAATAATTTAAGTAAAAATAAACCTCTTAATTTTGGTATTGAATTCATGTTAAAACCAATTGTTAATTTATGTTCTTATAAAGGAATAAAATTAAATAAAAAAGATAATAATGTAACAGAAACAGAAGTTAAAGAAGAAATAAATTTATTTTTGCAGAACAAAATTGGTTTTGAAAAAAAATCTAATAATGAAAAATTAGAAAAAGGAGATGTTGCATTTTTGGATTTTGAAGGTTTTTTGAATGGTGAATCTTTAGAAGAATTAAAAATAAAAAATTATAATTTAGAAATAGGTTCAAGTAATTTTATAAAAGGATTCGAAGAACAAATCATAGGAATGATTCCAGGAGAAAAGAAAAAAATTGAAATTGTTTTTCCGAAAGATTATTATCATGAAAAATTATCTAATAAAAAAGTTGTATTTGAAATTATTTTACATGAAATAAAAACTAAACCCAAAAATATCATATTAAATGATGAATTTATTAAAAAAATAAATTTTGCTAATATTCAAACAATTAAAGAACTCCATGAAAAGATTAAAAAAGAATTAGAATTTAAAAAAAATGTTAAAATAAGAGATGAGAATGTATTAGAGATTTTAAATTTTTTAATTAAAAATTCTAATTTAAGAATACCTCAAAAATTAATTACACAAGAAATAGAAAAATTACAAAAGGAATCAGAAAATCAAATTAAATCTCAAAATTTGAGTTTTCAACAATATTTAAAATTATCGTCTTTGAACGAAGATCAATACAATCAAAAAATAAGTAATGAAGCTTCAAGAAATATTCAGATATATTTTTTATTAGAAGAAATTGCAAAAAAAGAAAATATATATCTATATGAACAAGAAATAGAAAAAGGTTATCAAGAAATATCCAAAAATTATCATTTGAATATTGATCAAATAAAAAAAGATGTTACTTTAACCTATAATATTAAAATTTTTTTATTACAAAATAAAATTATTGATTTCTTATTATCTAATGCTTTATTCAAAGAAGAAGAAAATCAAAACAAATCTTATTAAAATAAATATGATTTTATAAGGTTAATTTATTTATAAAAATTTATAAAAACATTTATTGACAATATATTTTTGAATTTTTTAAAAATAAAATTCTTGAATTTAAAAATTAAAATAATAAGAATAATAAATAAAGGATATAAAAATACATAATGACAATTAATGATAAAGAAAAAAAAATAGAAGAAAATATTCCTATTGAATTACCCTCTATTATTGTAAGAGATATTGTTCCTTTTCCCTTCAATGATATCAGAATTGAAGTAAGCCGTTTTTGTGAAATTAACTCTTTAAAATATACCGAAGTAAATAATTATCCTTATGTAATAATTTTATTGCAAAAAAAATTTTTACAAGAAGTACCTAAGATATCTGATATAGAAAAATATGGTGTTTTAGCAAAAATTTTAACTTCTGTTAAAATAAATGATGACATTTATAAAGTAAAATTACGTATTATAAAAAGAATAAAAGTAAAACAAATATCTAAAAAAAATGATTTGTATATAACTAAATATGATAATGTACCAATTATTTTTGGTGATCCGCAAGAAGAAAAAGCTTTAATTAAATTAATTATGCAACAAATTGCTAATTATATGAATCAAATTTTATTGATTTCTGAAAGTTCTTTTTTATCACAAGTACAAAATGGTATAACGACAGAAAAAGCAGCTGATTTAATTATTTTTGCTCTTAAAATAGAAGAAAAACAAAAATATAAATATTTAAAAGAAACTCATTTAAACAAAAGATTAATGTATATTTTACAAGATATTCAAATAAAATTGAATTTTATCGAATTAGAAAACAAAATTAATGCTGCAGTTAAAAATTCTATTGATGAAAATCAAAAAGAATTTTATTTAAGAGAAAAAATGTACGCTATACAAAATGAATTAGGCGATAAAGTCAAAAAAGAAGAAGAAATAGAAGAGTTAAGAAAAAAAATTAAGAATTCGCATATGCCTAAAAATATTAAAGAAAAGGCTTTGCGCGAACTTATTCGTTATCAATCCATGTCTTCAACAATTGCTGATTCTTATGTAGTGCGTAATTATTTAGATTTTTTAATATCATTGCCATGGGAAAAAACAAGTAAAGATGTTAATGATTTAACAAAAATTCAAAAAGTTTTAGAAAAAAATCATTATGGTTTAGAAAAAGCTAAAGAACGTATTTTAGAATATGCAGCTGTGAAGATAATGACACAAAAAAATCCTCAAACAATTTTATGTTTAGTAGGACCTCCAGGCGTAGGCAAAACTACTTTAGCTATTTCTATAGCAGAAGCTTTAGGTCGAAAATTTGTAAAACAATCATTAGGCGGTTTACAAGATGAAAGCGAAATTAAAGGCCATAGAAGAACTTATGTAGGAGCAATGCCGGGTCGTATTCTAAGCGGAATAAAAGACTGTGGAGTGATTAATCCTGTTTTTTTATTAGATGAAATAGATAAACTTGTTTCTAATTATCAACACGATCCAGCTTCTTCTTTGTTAGAAGTTTTAGATCCTAAACAAAATAAAACTTTTTTAGATCTTTATTTATCTGAACCTTTTGATTTGTCAAAAGTTGTATTTATCACAACTGCTAATGATTTAAGCGACTTAACAGAACCATTAAAAGATCGTTTAGAAATTATAGAATTAAGTTCATATACAGAACAAGATAAACTCGCTATCGCAAAAGAATATTTATTATCAAAACAATTAAAAGAACATGGTATTACAGAAAAAAATTTTTCTATCGATGAACAAACTTTGCTTTATATCATTAGACATTATACAAAAGAATCAGGAGTTAGAAATTTAAATAAAAGAATAGCTACTTTAATTCGTAAAACAATCAAAGAAATTTTAATAAATAAAACGGAAAAAGTTCAAATAACAAAAGAAAATATAGAAAGTTTTTTAGGAAAAGTATTATACGAAGAATTATCAATTAATAACAAAGATCAAATTGGTTTCGTGAATGGATTAGCTTATACTTCTTATGGTGGAAGTGTTTTACCTATCGAGGTTACTTGTTATAAGGGTACCGGTAAACTAGTTTTAACAGGTCGTTTAGGAAAAGTTATTGAAGAAAGTGCTATTACAGCTTTTAGTTTTTTAAAATCAAATGCTAAAAATTTAGAAATTGATTTTGATATTTTTAATAATAATGATTTTCATATTCATTTTTTAGAAGGTGCTATCCCAAAAGATGGTCCTTCAGCAGGAGTAACAATTGCTACATCGATTTATTCAGTTATTAAAAAGAAATTAGTTAAAAAAAATATAGGAATGACAGGAGAAATCACATTAGGAGGATTTGTTTTACCTATAGGAGGACTAAAAGAAAAAGCTATTGCTGCCAATAGAAGCGGTTTAAATACTATTTTTATTCCTAAAGATAATTTGAAAGATGTCGAAGATATTCCAAAAGAAGTAAGAGAAAAATTAGAAATTATTGCTGTCGAGGTAGCTAGTGATATTTTCGCCAAAGCTCTTATTATTTGAGAAAATTAAAAAAAAGAGTAGCATAAAATTTATGATGATTAATTTTTTTTGGGTTAGCTGTATTTTTATTGTTTTAGTTGTTCTTTTTGTTTCGGAAAAAAATATTATAGATCTTTTTGCAGAACAATATAATACTATAACAATATCTAAAGATGAATTCTTTTTAAATTTTTTTATGTTTATTTTAATATCTTATTTTTTTATTTTTACTTATCATAATATTTATCGTATATTTCATTCATAATTATTTTTTTGTAAAGAATAAAAAAATTTATGAAATAGGAAATATTATTTTTAATTAAATACAATTTTTAAAATTGTATTTAATTTTATGTTATAATTATTGTAAATAACATAATTTTTTATTTATTGAGACTATATAAATAGTAAAAATAGTAAATGAATAACATTAAATATAAAATAAGAACTTAAATCCTTAGCTTATAATTTGTAATTAAGTATATAATTTATATGATTTTATGTTTATTTTTTTATTTCTAAATTTAAAAAATTAATAAAAGAATTTTTTTAATTATTTATTTTACGTTTATTTTAATAAATAAATGATTTATATTTTTTAAAAAAGGAGAATTGAATGACTAAAATTTTTGTTGCCGAAGAAGAAAATATTGATGAAGCTTTAAGACGTTTTAAACGTGATCTTTCAAAATCAGGGACAATTGCGCAAGCACGTAAGAAAGAATATTACGTTAAACCTGGAATAGAAAGAAAAAATCGCAAAAAAAATTTAAAATATTACAAAAAATATTAATTTTAATAAAAAATATATAATCTAAAGTCACCTATTTTTAATTTCTTATTAAAAGGTGCCTTTTTTTTGTTTTTTAGATTTTTTTATATAAAGAAATTTTAAATAAGGTATTTATTTATTATTAATGATGATTATTAAAATATATAATAGAACTAAATTTAATATTTTTGACTTGAAAAGAATTTTAGTTAAAATTTTTTTATTTCTAGAAGAAAAAAAAAAAATCAATATTATTTTTATAAATAATAAAATGATAAAAAAAATGAATTTTTATTATCGTAAAAAAGATTATCCTACAGATATTTTATCTTTTGAAAATCCTATTATTAATAACGTTTTTTTAGGAGATATTTTTATTTCTTTAGAAAAAGTACAAGAACAATTTAAAAATTATAATCATACATTCGAAAAAGAAATTGTTTTTTTAGCTTTGCATGGTTATCTTCATTTAAAAGGTTATAAAGACAATACATCAAAATCTTTGCAACAAATGATTGAAATTCAAGAATATATTTTGCAAAAATACAAATTACTATTTAAAAATAAAAATTTTATTTAATGTGTTTGGTTTTTTTCTAAACAAGGAGTTTGTTTGATGGCTTTATTTAAATCAGGTTTTATTACAATGATAGGAAAAACAAATGTAGGTAAATCAACTTTATTTAATATGTTAATGAATCAAAAAATTTCTATTACCAGCTCTAAATCACAAACTACTGATAAACAAATTATGGGTATTTATAATGAAAAAGATTTTCAATTAATTTTTGTAGATAATCCAGGTTTTTATACAAATGATAAAATATCAATATACAAAATAGATTCTATAGCATTAAATAATTTAAAAGAAATGGATGTTGTTTTATTTGTTGTAGATAAAGAATGCGGAATAGTAGAAAAAAATATTTTAAATATAATTAAAAAATATAATAAAAAAATAATTTTAATTATTAACAAAATAGATTTGTTAAAAAGTAAAATTTTAATCGATAGAATAATTTTAAGTTATTTAAAGTATTCCGCTTTTGAATATATTATTCCTTTATCAGCTGTTACGAATCAAAATTTAGAAATTTTTAAAAAAAAAATTTTATCTTTAATACCAGAAGGGCCTCTTTATTATCCTAAAAATATAATAACCAATTTAAGTGAAGAAGATTTAATGATTGATTTAATAAGAGAAAAAATTCTTTTTTATATTCATAAAGAAATTCCTTATATTTGTTCTATTTCTATTGAAAATATTGTCGAAAAAAAAGAGATCGGTTTAAAAGAAGTTTCTGTTGTTATTTTTGTTCTTAAGAGAAGTCAAAAAAAAATTTTAATTGGTAAAAATGGTTTTAAATTAAAAAAAATAGGCATTGCTGCTAGAAAAGATATTAATCAAATTTTAAAAAAACGCATTTATTTAGAATTATGGGTAAAAATAGATAATAAAAATTCTAATTAGGATTTTTTTGTTATGAGATTCAATAAGATAATTTTTTTAAAATTCTAAAATAATGAAATGGTTAAATATTGATGAAAAAAGTTAAAAATCATTCTTTATCTTTAAAAGAAATAATAAATTTTTCTAAAATCACCGGTTTTGTTTTTCCAGGTAGCGAGATTTATGGTGGTTTATCGAATAGTTTTGATTATGGTCCTTTAGGTTTTTTATTAAAACAAAATATTAAAAAAGCTTGGATACAAAAATTCTTTCAAGAATATGAAAATAATGTTTTAATAGATAGTTCTATTATATTGAATTCTCAAGTATGGAAAGCATCAGGCCATTTATCTTCTTTCATTGATCTTCTAGTTGAAAATAAAGATACTAATAAACGATATAGAGTCGATGAATTAATTAATCAGCATGACCCTAAATTAAAAATTCATGATTGGGATTTTCAACAAATGACTGAATATCTTATCAAGAACAAAATTTTAGGCACTCGAAACTGGTCTAAAGTTAGAGAATTTAATTTATTATTTCAAACACAACAAGGAATAGTATTCGAAAATTCTCGTCCTTTATATTTAAGACCAGAAACTTGTCAAGGTATTTTTATTAATTTTAAAAATATTGTTAGTTCTACACGTAAAAAAATTCCTTTCGGAATAGGACAAATCGGAAAATCTTTTAGAAACGAAATTACCCCAGGCAATTTTATTTTTAGAACTCGTGAATTTGAACAAATGGAATTAGAATTTTTTTGTAAACCAGAAACACATCAAAAATGGTTTGATTTTTGGAAAAAGTATGTTTATAATTTTCTTTTACAACTAGGCTTACATGAAGAAAATTTAAAATGGGAAGAACATGAAAAGAAAGATTTGAGTCATTATTCAGAAGCAACATCTGACATTTTATTCAATTTTCCTTGGGGTTTTAGTGAATTGTGGGGCATCGCTTCTAGAACTGATTTTGATCTTAAAAACCATCATCAACATTCTCAAAAAGATTTACAATATTTTGATGCTAAACAAAATAGAAAATATTGGCCTTTTGTAATCGAACCTTCTGTAGGAGTCGAAAGATTATTTTTAGCTTTAATTTCTGATAATTTAAAAATTGAAAAGTTAGATGATAATAGTAATAGATTTATTTTATCTCTTCATCCTTTCTTATCGCCTTATAAATTAGCTATTCTTCCGTTGAATAAAAAAGAACATCGTTTGAAAGCTAAAGAATTACAAAGGAAATTATCTCCTTTTTTAGAAATAGAATATGACGAAAGCCAAAGTATTGGCAAAAGATATAGAAGGCAAGACATGATAGGAACACCTTTTTGTTGTACAATAGATCATCAAACTTTCGAAGATGATACTGTTACTATTAGAAACAGAGATACTTTAAAACAAAATAGAATTTTAAGTAATGATATTTTAAATTTTATTCAAAAAAAAATTTTATTTTAAACAATGAGATAATTAAATAAATGAACAAAGAAAATCAAATTTCAATTCAAGATTTTAATCAACAAATATCAATTTATGAATTAATTATTATTTCCGGTATTTCTTTGAAAAAACAAGGTAAAAATTTTATTGGATTATGCCCTTTTCATAAAGAAAAAACACCTTCTTTTTCTGTTTCTCCTGAAAAAAATATTGCTTTATGTATGGCTTGTCATAAAGGCGGCGGACCTGTTAAATTTTATTCTCAATTAAAAAATATTTCTTATTCAAAAGCTATTGAAGAATTATCAAAAAAATTTAATTTAAAAATATTTTATCCTAAAAAACAAAATTTTAATAATTATTTTTATAATATTTTAAAAGAAACTCATGAATATTATCAAAAAGCTTTACAAAGTTGTTTTCGTCATGACAAACATCCGTTAAAAATTTATTTATTAAAAGAAAGAAATTTAAACCAAGAATTAATTCAAGAATTTCAATTAGGTTATGCGTATGATGATTTTTTCGCTCTCCAAAATTATTTATTAAACAAAGGTTTTAAAATTAAAGATTTATTAAATTTAGGTTTAGTTTCTCAACCAAATATTGATAAAAAAGAATATTTTGATTTTTTTCGTAATAGAATAATATTTCCTTTAACTGATTCAGAAAATAGAATAATAGGTTTCTCTGGAAGATGTTTGCCTTTAAATGATAATGAAAAATCTAAATTTCAAATAAAACAACCTAAGTATTTAATCAATAAAGATACTAATTTATTTAAAAAAAATAATTGTTTATATCGTTTTTTTGAACACCATTCGAATATTAAACAAAGTCAGGAAGTTATTTTATGTGAAGGCTTTTTTGATGTTATTTCTTTTTTTAAAGTAGGAATTAAGAATGCGGTAGCTACATTAGGAACTCAATTAAGTTTAAATCAAATAAATTTATTAAAAAAAGTTACCGATAATGCCTTAATTGCTTATGATGGTGATCAAGCTGGTAAAGCCGCTATGGAAAATATTTCTCTTATTTTGATTAAAGAAAATTTTAAAGTTAAAATAATTTTTTTTCCTAACGAAACCGATCCAGATCAATTTATTAATGAAGAAAACAACAATAATTTTAACAGTCAATTATTAAATAATTTATCACAAGATTATGTTCTACGTCGTGTAGGAAAATATTTAGAAGAATATAAAAAAGAAAACTCAAATATTGAAATTGAAGAAATAAAAAAAAAAATTAAATCTTTGCTTAAAAATCAGGATAAAATAAAAAAAGATCATTATCAAAAACAGATTTATATGTATTTTCAATTACATATTGATTTAAAAGAAAATGATCCCACAGAAGAAGAAGAAAATTTATTTTTTATAAAATCTTTGCAAAATCAAAAAAAATTTAATGTTCAAAAATATCATCATAATGATGATTATTTTTATAATTTATTTTATCCTTATCAAAAAAAAATATCTCAAAAATGTGAAATAGTAAAAAAAAAAAATATAAATATGATTATTATTAATTTATTAACTGATATTTTTTTACATAAGAATTATGTTTCTTTTATTAAAGAAGAAATTTCAAAATTTTATATTCATTCCGAAATTATAGAATTAATTTTTATAATTAAAGGTTATTATGAACGTTATCATAATAATACAAAATTTAATGAAAAAGGCATTAATATTAATCATTTTATATTAGTTTCTAAAAATTTTTTAAATAAATTTCCTAAACAAATAGATTTTTATGATTTATTTTCAGACATTAAAACAAATTGTTTATTTATCAAAGAAAAAAAAATTAAACATAGAGAAGATTTGAATATTTTTTATTTACAGTTCGAAATAAATAAAAAAAAAGAAGAAGAGAAAGAAATTCATAAGGAATTAAACAAACTTGGAGAACAAAGTAAACAAACTGAAGAGCAATTACAAATTAAAAAATTATTTCAAGAAATTTTCAAAAAACAACAAAAAATTAAAAATATTCAAGAAACAATAAAACAATTAAATCAAAAAATAAATTTGTTACTTCAAAAAGAATAATAATAAATAAGAAATTATAAAAAAGGATTATAGTGATGAATTTCAGAAAAATTTGTAAAAAATTATATAAACAACAAAATTTAAAATTGTTGGATAAAACAATAAACGATTTTTCCTTTAAAACAGTTTTAAAGAAAAAAAATATTTTTTTAAATAATTTCTATAAAAATATTAATTTTATTAATTTTGAAATAATTAAATTTATGAAAAATGATAAAAAACAAAATCAAAAAAAACTTTCCAAAAAGAAAAGTTTACTAATAGATTATGAATATTATTTCAATAAAAATAACGAAACTGAAGATATTTTAGAAGACAGTTTAAATTTAGAAAAAATTTCTAATTCTATTTTAGTAGACGATCCAGTAAAAATGTATTTAAAAGAGATTGGACAAATTCCTTTGTTGAATCACGAAGATGAACAAAAATATTCAAAAATAGTTTATGATGGAGTTAAAGCAAGAAAAATTTTGCAAAAACAGCAAAAAAAAGAAATTATTTTAACTTCGGAAGAAATCGAACAAAATCAAAAATTAGCAGAAAAAACATCTTTAGCAAAAAGTAAATTAATTGAAGCTAATTATCGCTTAGTAGTTTCAATAGCAAAGCGTTATATAGGAAGAAAAATTTTGTTTTTAGATTTAATCCAAGAAGGTAATATGGGTTTAATGAGAGCAGTAGAAAAATTTGATTACACGAAAGGTTTTAAATTTTCTACTTACGCTACTTGGTGGATTAGACAAGCAATTACAAGAGCTGTTGCTGATCAAGCTAGAACTATTCGTATTCCAGTACATATTATCGAAACTATAAATAAAATTTCTCGTTTTCGAGGAAAATTAACGCAAGATTTATCAAGAAAAGTAGAAGATAAAGAAATAGCAGAACAAATGAATATTGAAACTAAACAAATTACTGATATTCAAATGATCGAAAAAGAAACTATTTCTTTAGAATCTTCGACAAGAGACGAAGATGATTCTTCTTTAGGTGATTTCATTCAAGATCCTAATGCTATTTCGCCTCATGACTATATGTTACAAGAAATGTTAAAGACTACTTTAGAAGAATCTTTAGAAGAAACATTAACTGATAGAGAAAAACAAGTATTAAAAATGCGTTATGGTTTAATCAATAGTCGTGTTTATACTTTAGAAGAAGTAGGAAATAAATTCGGAGTAACACGAGAAAGAATACGCCAAATCGAAGCTAAAGCTTTAAGACGTCTGAGAACACCATCAAAACAAAATAAATTAAGATTATTATATAATAATCTTAATAAAAAATGAAAAGAATTAATTTCATCGTTTCTTTATTAAAAGGTTATGAAATCGTTTTAGATATTGGAACAGACCATGGATTAATTTTAAAAAAAGCTTTAGATTTAAAATATATTAAAAAAGGTATCGCAGTCGATATCAAATCTAAACCTTTATCAAGAGCACGTTTAAATTTACAAAATTATCCTGTAGATTTTTATTTAAGTAATGGTTTTGAAAATCTTCATAAAGTTTCTTTTGATATTGTATTGATTTGTGGCATGGGGCCTTATACTATTATTGATATTTTAAAAAAAGCGCCTAATACTAAAAAACCTTTTTTATTGGGTTGTCAAGGAAAAATAAATTATTTAATTAAATGGATTGAACAAAATAATTTCATTATTTTAAATTCTTATAATGTATTAGATAAATTTTCTTATAATTTTTTGGAAATTTTACAAAATTATGATAAATAGTTTGTTTCTTTCTTTTGTCTTTCTTTATAAGCAAAAAATGAGAAAGTATTTGATGTTAAATATCTTTAAATTTTATTCTAGATGATTAAAATATCAATATAAAGATAATAATTTACATTATATAATTTTTCTTAATTATTTGCTTTTCGTTTTTTTAAGAATAAAAAACTAAAAAAAATTCTTTTTTTTATTCAAAAGGAATTTTGTTAAGAAAAATTAAAAAAAGTTTTTTAATTTTAAAATTTTTTATTTTACATTAAAAATAATTAATAAATAATTCAATTTTTTTAATTTTCGAAAAAAATAATATTTTTAAATATTATTAAGATTTATTTGAACAAATTAAATAAGATTTTCGAAAAGTGATAATTTACCGTTTCTCTTTAAATAATGTATTTTCTTATTTTTTTTATGAGGGTTTATAAAGTTATGTTTAAAATTAAAAAAAATTTAAAATTAATCAATATTTTTTTATTTTATTTATTTATTTTATATTTATTATTCAACAAAAATTATTCAAAAGCGTTAGAGATTTCACGAACTGATAAAGTAAAGATAGATCAAGAAAAATTAAATTCAGAAATAACAAAATTATTTGAAGAAGATTTAGATAATTGTATATTAATTAAAAATATCGTTGCTCAAACAGAAACACAATTAGTAAACGATTTATCAGAATTATTCGAAATTAAAATTATAGGTTATAATTTTTTATATACATATATTTTAAAATCTTCTAAAAAATGGGAAATTTTAGAAAATAAAATAAAATTTATTATGCAAAAAAAAATTATTACCATTATTAAAGAATATTTTAATGATTATTCTAAATTATTGCAAGATTTTTTAATTAAACTAAAACATTTAAAATATAAATCGGTCAATAACATAATAACCGAAATAGAAATCAATGATTATTATGAATATCAAAATGATCAAACTAGAAAATTATCTGAAAATGTTATTAATTTTTTGTATTTATCTGAAGAGTTGTAAATTAATCGTAATTGATTTCTTTTTAAAAAATAAGTATATTTCTTTTTATCTAATCAAATTAAAAAATATTTTTTATTTTATATTTTATTTAAATTTTTTAATAAAATTAAGTATTTTTGTTAAAAATTTTAAAAAAAAATTTTTTTTGAAATTTTTGAATTCGATAACTGAAATTTAGGACTATTTGATTGTAATTGATATACATTTGTTTTTTTAAGTTTTTTTTATTTCTTTAATATTATTTGTTTTTTAAAAGAAAAAATAAACTTAATTTTATTCAAACAATTTGATTTATGATTTCATTAATTTTAAAATTATTGATTTTATCAATAATTTTAATAAAATGTTTTTTCAAAATAGTTTCAGTTTCTTTTTCCATTTCATTAATATTTTGCAAAATATTTTTTGCAGATTCTTTAATTTTTTGACTATTATTGAATAATTTATTTAAACTATTTTTAATTTTTTGTAAATAATTATCTAATATTTCATTTTTAATTTTTTCAAATTTATTCATAATGTTTTGCTGACTTTGGAATTTTATTTTTTGAATTCGATTATTATTGATTAATTCTTTGTATTTCATCGCTAAAGCGGTAATAATATTTAAAAAAGTAATTAAATAAGGCGGTCTTACGATATACATTTTATCGTAATCATTAACTTTTTTAATCGGTAAATCGTTATCTTGTTCCCATTCTAATTCACTAACTAAAATAGCGAATTCTAAATTTTTATTTTGACGATTAGAATCTAATCTTCTAAAATAATTAGAATTTTTATTTTTATTATTGGAGTTATTATTTTTAATTTCTGTTTTCATTTCGAGCATTACTGAGGTTAATATTTCATTTTCTAATTTATTTTTATTCAGATATACTTTATATATAAAATCTCCTTTTTTATTTTTTACTAAAATATTATCCTTGAACCAACTAATATTATCTAAAACTAAAATTTGATTATTTATTTCATTGTCGCACCATTTTTCTAAATTTTCACCTAGTAATTTGATATTGCTATTAGAACGTTCTCTTTTTAATTGAGAGATTTTATTTTCTTGATTTTGTATTTTTTTTTCATATTCTAATTCTTGTTTTTGTATTTTTATTTCTAATTGATTTGTTTCGATTTGCGCATTATATATTTTTTCACGAAATTTTTTTTCATTTTCCTGTATGATATCGCTTTGAATTATTCGACTCCAATCAATTTCACAATTTTTAAGATCTATTTTATCATTTTTATAAGCTTTTTCCTGCAAGATAAGTTCATATTTATTGTCAGGATTAATCTTTGCTTTGATTATTTTCATATTTTTAATATTATCCTATTATATTAATTAAAATTATTATATGATTTCTGTTAGACAATCGAATTCATATTTTAAATTATAATATATTTTGGTTTTTTTAAAAAATATTTTAGTTTGTGATTTATATATATATCTATATATAAATATATTTTATATCTAAATATAAGTCAGAAGAAAATCGATATTTCGACATTGCTTATATAAATTCTTTAAAATCTACATAATTATGAATTAAAATAAATCCCAAATGATTTTATAAAGAATTCTTTAAAACATATACAATATATGAACTACAAAGGTTCTAAATATTTACTTAAAGAAGATAAAGATTTTGTTATAGATGAAATGAAATGTCCTCTGCGAATAACACATGAACATAAAATAATCTATTACTTTCGCTTTATTACCCAGTAAAAAAATATATTACGATATATAATGAGAAATTGAATACAAAATAAAGAAGAAATAAAATCAAACAAAAAAGGTTTGATATTTGTGATTTAAAATATACTTCTTTAAAAATAAAAGCTAAAATATATGATTATAATTTAAAAAAAATTACTTTTGAATTATTTCGAAAACCAAATTTTTTTAATCACTTCTAAATTAGAAAGAGTAAATTATTTTGAAAATAAATTTAATAGATTCAATATACAAAATATGATTTTGGAAAAATAGATCGATAATAAGAAAAAATATTCGCAATTATCTTCTCCAATTTATTTGGACGCCAAAATGCCTTAAAACAATCATCATAAGTTGCTTCAATTTTGTAAAAAACCTAGAACGCCATATATATGTTTGGAAACTTACTTATATGACACGCGAGAGACTAATGGGTAACAAGAGGAAAAATCTAAAACGCCGCGAATTTATCACGATAAAGTTATTAAAAAAATATCTTTTGAAACTAGCGGAATATAAAAAAAAGTTTAGACGCTTTTTCAAATAAAAATCATATTTCTTTAGTTTAAAAAGATATGAAATTATCTACTTAATTTGGATTCTTAAAGAACAATGTTAGATACAAAAAAATGTCTAAAAAAAGGGGACAGTGCATTTTTAACTAATGCAGCAGTACCAGCGCCAGCGCTCAAAAGTGATTATACCAGTTTTTTTCCAACCCCACTCATTTGCTTGTGATTTTTCATAACCGATAAGCATATTTGTAGCAGTTTTAACATATTCAATAAATTTATTAAAATTGTATTTTTTCTTTGTTATCTTTTAATTTATAATGAATTTTCTCAAGTGTATAAAAATCATCAAAATTTTTAAAAATATTGAAATTATCATCATCATTATGAAAATCTTTTAATTCATGACAAATAAAAGCTAATTTAATTTGTTTCAGTTTTGCTAATCTAGATTCTTGCATCTTTGAAACAAGACGGTAGAGATGTAAATTCAT
>NZ_VIAE01000006.1 GCF_007821455.1 Candidatus Phytoplasma pini | reverse complement strand
ATTAATTGTGATTCTGTTCAATTTTTAGATTCTAAAAAAGATAATCAAAATAATGTTTATTTTTTTTGTTTGTTTTTTTCACTAATAATATTTTCAATAATTTTAGTTTGATAAATAAAATATAATCTATTAAAATATTAAAAACAGAAAGGAAAAAAAATAAATTTATTTTATGATTTATAAAGACAATAAAATTCAAAAAAATAATTTAAAAAAACCAAAGTTAGTTAAGTCTTTTTTTTCAGACTTTAATTCAGTGGGCAAAGTCTATTTTTTATTTATTTTATTTATAACTTTTTTAACTTTTATTTTTAATATAATTGTTAAAATGAAAACAATATCATTCAGTTTCGCAGTAATATTAGAAATATTATTTTTTTATTTTACTGATCAAACTATTTTGTCTGTTTTTTTGATTTTATTAACTTTTTTTTTTAGAATCCGAAATTACAAAAAATTTTATTATTTTTTAATTTTTAGTGTTGTTGTTAATGTTTTATTAACTTTTTTAGTTTACAATATGGTTCTTTTTCCTTTTTGGAAAAAACAAAATATCTTTAATATTTATTTGATAGAAGAAAACCAAGAAATATCTTTTATTATTAATTTTTCACAACATTTTTTGATACCTTTGCTTTTTTTTCTTTTTTTTTTGTTTTTTATTCCTTTAGATTTAAATTTGAAAAAAATTATTTTCACTTTTCTTCATCCTATAATTTATTTGATGTGTTGGTGCATTAAATTATATAATGAATCTGGATGTTGTAGCTTTGAAAAGTGTAAAATACCTTATCGAAAAATTTTATGTCCTCAAAAAGGCGATTTTTTAGTAGAAAATTTTTGGATTTTTAAAGGAAAAGAAATGGTTTTGTTTAGGATACTTATTCTCTTTTGTATTTTTTCTATTTTTTTTTATTTTGTTTTTCGTTTTAAAAATTTTTATAATAATGAAAATTGTTTATCTAAGAAATAAATTATTAATATTTTCTTAAAATAATTCTAATTAGAAATAAAATATTATAAAGGTATATTTTATAAATGTTAAGTGAAGTAAATAAAAAAAAATTGATTACGGGAATTAAGCCGACAGGAGATTTAACTTTAGGTAATTATCTTGGAGTTATTAAAAATATAGTTAATTTACAAGAAAAATATAATTCAAAATATGATTTTTATGTTTTTATCGCTGATTTACATTCTTTTACGTCCTTTCAAGAACCCTCTATTTTGAAAAAAAGAGCTGAAGATATAGCACTTCTTTGTTTAGCTTCGGGTTTAAAAATTGAACAAACTAATTTATTTATTCAATCTGAAATTTTACAACATACTTATTTAAGTTATATAATGGAATCTATTTCTTATGTAGGCGAGTTAAAGCGCATGATTCAATTTAAAGAATATGAAAAAAAAACCAGTTCAGGTAATATTAGAACTTCTGTATTAACTTATCCTCTTTTAATGTCGTCAGATATTTTACTTTATGATGCTGATTTTGTTTTAGTAGGTCAAGATCAAAAACAACATTTAGAATTAACACGTCTTTTAGCTACACGTTTTAATAATTTATATGGCAATACTTTTATTGTTCCTGAATTTATTTCGTATAATTATATGATCAAATCTTTATCTGATCCTTTAAAAAAAATGAGTAAAAGCAATAAAACTTTAAATTCTCTCAAAGACGATAAGGGTTGTATTTTTCTTTCTGAAGATTTAAATAATATAAGAACAAAAATTTTAAAAGCAGTTACAGATTCGGAAAATAAAATTGAATATAATTCAAAAACAAAACCAGGTATTTCTAATCTTTTAACTATTTATGCGATTTTTAAAAATTGGACTTTAGAAGAGACTGAAAAATATTTCAAAAATTATGATTATGATAATTTTAAATCTCGATTAGCTGATTTAGTTGTAGAAAAAATTAAAATTATTCAACAAAATTTCTTTAATTTAAAATCTAATGATTTATTGAAAAAGGTTTTGGATTTTGGCGCTAAAAAAGCAAGTTTAATAGCAGAAGAAAAAATAAAAAAAATAAATCAAAAAATGGGAATTTTTAGATAATTTAAATATTTTTTAAGTTATTTATAATTTAGTAGTTTTTTAATTAATAAAAATTTATTATTTTTAGTTTTATTTTCGAATATTATTATTTTTTTTGATATAATATTTAACATAATTCAGTGTTTTTTTGATATAATCATCTTTGTTATTCTTTGTGTTTATTTAAATTATTTTTAAAAATTGGTTTTTAGTTAGATTAAAGATAAATATATATGATTGTATATAATAAAAAAACAATTTGAAATCTAGTATTGATCGTAAATAATTATGATATAAATACAAGTGTAAAAAGAAAATATTTGACTTTAAATTAAATTTAAAATTCCTTTCCTTATTTGTATTTATATAATTACTATTCGATTAAAAATAAATAAGGGTGCAAAACCTCAAGGAAGAATAATAGAAAATGAAAAAATATGAGATAATGTATATTTTGAGTCCTCGATTGGATACGAAAGATATTCAAAATATTACTGATAATATTAAAAATATTTTTAAAGAAGGTAAAATTTTTCAATTTAAAGAACCAGAATTAAAAACATTAGCTTATCCTATTAAAAAACATTTAAAGGGTTTTTATATCGAGATATTAGTTGAAGCTGATAATGAAATGATTGCAAATTTTTATCATATATTAAAAGTTAAAAAAGAGGATATTATTCGTTCAATCGTTCTTAATACAATAGAAGAAAGAAATAAAAAAATAAAAGAGAATAATTAATGGTTAATAGAGTTGTTTTGGTAGGAAGAATTACTAAAGATCCTGAGTTGAAATTGTTACAAGGAGATTTGCCACTTGTACGTTTTATTTTAGCAGTTAATAGAAGATTTATTGGGGAATGACGGCATTAGAAAAACTGATTTTATTCCTTGTGTAGTTTGGAGAAAACAAGCAGAAAATTTGAATAAATATATTCCTAAAGGAGCTTTGATAGCAGTAGAAGGAAGCATTAGAGTTAGTTCTTTTGATGATAATATAACAGGACAAAAAAAGTTTTCAACAGAAATTAATTGTGATTCTGTTCAATTTTTAGATTCTAAAAAAGATAATCAAAATTTTAAAAATACAAACTCGATGGATTTTGATTACGATAGAAATAACAAAGAAGACGAAAATTATAATGATAAACAAGATTTTGATATTAATATTGAAAAAGATGATGATTTAATTTTTTAATATAATGAATTAAATTGAAAGGAGTTAAAGATCGTTTTTATCTTAATTTTGTTTTTTTGTTAAGATAAAATTATAGAAATTGAAAATGCCAATGTATAAAAAATATATTAAGAAACGTCGTAAAGTTTGTTTTTTTACTCAAAATAATTTCACTAATATTGATTTTAAAGATATTGAATTATTGAAAAAATTTATTACAAATAAAGGTAAAATTTTACCAAGTAGAACAACTAGAACTGCTCCAAAATTTCAAAGAATGTTAGCTAAAGCTATTAAAAATGCTCGTCATATGGCTTTGTTACCTTTTGTAGTTGAATAAACAATAAACAAGCTTTGTTGGCTTGTTTATTTTTTTAAATAAATATTTTTTATAATGTTAATTTTATTTTATTAAAAGTAGGTTCTTGGAAAGTGTTAAAAAAAGATAAAAATAGAAACAAAATTATAAAATATATATTATTTTCAATATTGATTTTTTCTATTTTACATTTGATAATTTTTGATATTAATCAAATTCAAGATATTCTTCGACCTGATAAAGCACAACAAGAAATTAAAAGAATTGCATTTTTGTTATTTGCAAGTATTTTTGGGAAAATAATTCTTCTTTGCATTTTTATTTGTATCTATTTTAATTTTCGTAGTCATTTTGAAATTAAAAATTTAAAGAATCGATTATCTTTATGGTCTGAATTATCTTATTATGTGAATGAAATCGGTGAAGAAGTTTTTAATGAATTACCTATTGGAATTATTTTGATTGAACCTAACTCTCAATTTAAAGAAATTAAATGGGTAAATGCTTATACTAATATTATTTTTAAAAGAAATATTTTAAATATTTCTTTAAATGAAGTTAATTCGCAAATGGCAGATTTGATAGATTTTGATTTAGAAAAAAAAATTACTTTATTTATTCATCAAGAAGCTTTCGATTGTATTTATAAAAAAGAATTTAATGTTTTTTATGTTTTTAATGTTACTGAAAGAGAAAAAATCAAAAATCTTTATTTTGAAGAAACTCCAGTTTTAGTTTTTTTGTCTTTTGATAATTTAGAAAACGCTTTGAAAGATTGTGATCTTTCCGAACAATCTCAAATTAAAGTAGAATATTTAAGCGCTTTATCTGATTTTATTGAAATTTATGAAAGTTATTTAAGACAATTATCTGAAGATAAATTTTTACTTTTGTTAAATCGTAAACAATTAGATAAAATGATAGAAAGTAAATTTTCTATTTTAAAAAATATTCGCGATATTTCGAATAAATATAAGTTAAAAATTACTCTTTCGATGGGTATTGCTTGTTATAATGTAACTTATAATAAATTAGCATCTTATGCTCAAAATGCTATTGAATTAGCGCAAAAAAGAGGAGGAGATCAAGCAGTTGTTAATATTGAAAATCAAAAAATACAATATTTTGGCGCTGCTATTACTTCTTTGAGTACTAATTCAAAAGTTTCTACAAGAGTTAATGCTGAAATCATTAAAGATTCGTTAAAACAATATCATAATTGTTTTATTATGAGTCATATTTATCCTGATTTAGATTCTTTAGGCGCTATGTTAGCTTTTTACAAAATAGCTTCAGCTATTAATAAAAATTATAAACATTATTTAATTTTGGATTTAGATAATGATAAAATAGATCAAAATTTTAAGTTTATTTATAAAGATTTAATCAAAGAAGAACCCTATTTATCTAAAAATTTTATAACAACTCAACAAGCAAAAAATATTATTAATATTGAATCTTTATTAGTTGTTGTTGATACTCAAACCAAAGATATAGTTAATAGTCCTGAATTATTAAATTTAACACCTAATATTATTGTTATTGATCACCATAGAGCTACTGAAAATTCTATTTCGAATTCTTTTTCATGTATTGAATCATCAGCTTCTTCAACGGTAGAAATATTAATTGAATTTCTTGTTTTTTTAAATGTTCCTGTTGAAATTACTCCTATAGAAGCAAGTATTATGTATGGAGGAATGATCGTTGATACAAATTATTTTATTTATCGAACTAAAAATTCTACTTTAGAAGTTGCTGCTGAATTGATTTCAATGGGTGCTGAAGGTTCAAAAATTAAATTTTGGTTAAGACAAGAATTAAATAAAGTTTTAGAAATGAATAAATTAATTTCTGAAATGGAAATTTATATAGACGAATACGTCATTATCAAAAGCAATAATATTTATAATAATCGTTCGTTTTTAGCTAAAATTTCAGAAAAAGCTTTAGATATTCAAAATATTAAAGCTGCTTTTACTATTTGCAGATTAGAAGAAAATCAAATAGGAATTAGCGCACGTTCTTATGATGAATTTAATGTTCAAATTATTATGGAACAAATGGGTGGTGGAGGTCACATCAATAGCGCAGCTTCTCAAATTCAAGGAAATAATATTGATGAAATAGTGGAAAAATTAAAAAATATATTATTATCAGAACATAAGGAAGGTTCAAAAAACATGAATATGAAAGTTATTTTATTGGAAGATATTAAAAATAAAGGAAAAAAAGATGATATTATCGATGTTAGTTTAGGTTATGGTAATTTTTTAATTAAAGAAAAAAAAGCTATTTTAGCTAATAAACAAAATCTTCAAAATTTAGAAAAAGAAAAAAAAATAAAGCAAGAATACAATATTCAAAATATTTTAATTATGAAACAATTGAAAAAAGATATAGATGGTAAGCAAATTGAAATATTTACTACTATTGGCCCTCAAGGAAAAATTTATGGTAAAATTACATTAAATCAAATTTTAGAAGCTTTTCACAAAGAACATAATATTCTTCTTAGTAAAAAAAAGATTTTTCTAGATGATGAAATCAACTCTATTGGTAAATACAAAGCAAATGTAATTCTTTCTGAACAAATACACGCTTCTTTTATAATTAATATCAAAAATGAAGAAAATAAAAAATGAGTGATAATAATAACATTAGATTACAATTTCCTTTTTATTTAGATGCTGAACAATTTATTTTAGGTATTATTTTTGTAGATCCGAAACAAATGTTGAATATAGAAGGCAAATTAGAAATTACTGATTTTTATAATCTTAATCATCAACTTATTTTTTCTGCTATGCAAGATTTATTTCAACAAAATAAGGATATTGATTATTATTCTGTATATGCTTTTTTAGAAACAAAAAAACAAAAAATAGTAGGAGGCAAAGAATATTTGATTGATTTAGGAAGCCAAATTCCTTCTGTTTATCATCTTGATACTTATATAGAATTTGTAAAAGAAGCTTCTTTAAAAAGAGATATCATTAATACAGCTATGTCTGTTGTTCGTGATGGTTTTGATAATGTTCATATGGATTCACAAAATTATTTAAACATCGCAGAAGAAAAAATTTTTCAAATATCAAGAAAAAAGAAAAACACTAAATTTGTAGAACTAAAAACATTATTAAAAGAAATTGAACGAAAAACTATTTATAATCGAAGAGAAAACAATATTATTGGTTTAAGAACAGGTTATGAAAATTTAGATAATATCACTTTAGGTTTCAAACCAGAAGAATTAATTATTTTAGCTGCAAGACCTTCGATGGGTAAAAGTAGTTTTATGATGAATTTAGCAGTTAATATCGCTAAACAAAATAAAAATAAACAAGCTGCTATAGCTATTTTTAGTTTAGAAATGTCTAATGAACAATTAGGTTCTCGAATGTTAAGTGCTCAAAGTAATGTTCCTCATAGAAATATTCAATTAGGTTTTTTAAATCCACAACAATTAAATGTAATAAATGGTTGTTCTCAACAATTACAAAAATTAAATATTTATTTTGATGATTCTTCTTCTGTTAATATTTTAGATATTAGAACACAATGTCGACAACTTAAGTATAAAAATAAATTAGATATTATTATTATTGATTATTTACAACTAATTCGTAAATCGAATAAAAATAATCAAAATAATTTCTATAATCGTCAAGAAGAAGTATCTGATATTTCCCAAAGTTTAAAACAAATGGCAAGAGAATTAAAAGTTCCTGTTATAGCCTTATCACAATTATCTCGAGAAGTAGAAAAAAGAGAAGATAAAAAACCTATTTTATCTGATTTAAGAGATTCAGGAAGTATTGAACAAGATGCAGATATTGTTATGTTTTTATATCGTAAAAATTATTATGCAAAAGAAAAAGATAAAAGAGAAGAAATAAAAGAAGATTTAGGTTATACAGAATTAATTATTTCTAAAAATCGTCAAGGTGCAACGGGTTTAAGAAAATTTAGTTTCAATTCCGAATGTCTTCTTTTTACAGAAATAGATGATGTTATAAATTGATTGAAAAAATAATTATTGAGGAAAAAACATTTAAATGAATATGTTTGATCAGTTAAAAATTATAAAAAAAAAATATTTAAATTTACAAAAAGAACTTATAAAAGGTAATATTGATTTAAAAGATACTTTTTTTTTAAAAGAAATAGGTGAATTAGAAAAAATTGTTTCTTTTTATGATAAATATTTAGAATACCAAGAAGAAAAACAAAAAATAGATGAAACATCAAGAAATGATAAATTTAAAGAAGATAAAGAATTTCTTTTTTTATTACAACAAGAACAACATAATTTAGAAAAAAAAATAGAAAATATTTTATTAAAATTAAAATCATTATTATTTCCTAAAGTAGAAAAAAATGATAAAAAAGTGATTATGGAAATCAAAGGCGCTGCTGGCGGCAATGAATCTAATCTCTTTGTTGGTGATTTATTTCGTGCGTATACAAAATATGCCGAAAATAGAAATTGGAAAATAAAAATTATTAATTTAATTTCAAGTTTAAAAAACGGTATTACCTCAGTTATTTTTGAAATTTGTGGCGATAATGTTTATTCTTTTTTAAAACATGAATCAGGAATTCATCGAGTACAAAGAATACCTATTACTGAAAAAAAAGGAAGAACACATACCTCAACAGTTAAAATTATAGTTACTCCTGATATTGAAAAAAAGAAAATAGATTTAAATTGGAATGATGTTAGAATAGATACTTTCAATGCAAGCGGACCGGGAGGACAATCAGTCAATACTACTAAATCTGCTGTTAGATTAACTCATTTAACTACTGGTATGAGTGTTGCCTCACAAGTTGCTAAAAGTCAACACCAAAACAAAGAAAAAGCTTTTGAATTATTACAAGAAAAAGTTTATCATAAAATTGTATCTAAACAACATAAAGAGAATAATGATATTAAGAAAAAATTAATCGGCAAAGGAGAAAGAAGCCAAAAAATAAGAACTTATCATTATGCTCAAAACAGAATTACAGATCATCGTTTTAATTTAACTTTACACAAATTAGATCTTTTTATGGAAGGTAAAATAGATTTATTGATTATACCTTTAATTGATGAATTCATTAAGCATAAAAATTGAAAATGATTTGTTTATTTTTAATGTTTCGTGTAACAACATATTGCGATAGTACCAATCAAAAATAATAAAATATAACTAGCAAAAATTAAAAATTCTTTTTTCATTTTTTACAATAAAATCCTTTAATTTTTTTAAATATTAAATAAAATTAATATAAAAAATTATTATTTCTTATTTTTGAATATTTTCTAATTTTTTATGAGAGATTTAAAAAAATAAAATATTAAAAGATATTTTGAATATAATTTATCTTTATTATTTATATTTATTTTATCATCAAAATAAAATAAATATAAACTAATTATTTGTTAAGTATAATATTTTTGATTAATATTATAAATTTTATTATAATTTAAAATAATATATTATTTTCTATTAAATAAAATTAATTTCGAATAATAATATATTATTATTCATTATTTTTTAACAAAATAATAACATAATCAAATTTTGTTTTAAAATAATTTAAAATATTGAATATTTATTTTTAAAAAAAATTAAAATAAAATATAAAAATATAGGAAAACACGATTAATGGATAAAAATACTAATAGTGTTGTGTTTATTATTTATTGTATTTTTTTTATAATAACAATTTTATATTTTTTCTTTAATAAACGTAAAATGAATAAACAAATATATATAGTAGAAAAACAAATCAAAGATAGAATATTGAAATCACAATTAATTTCTTCTAAAATGATATCCGAAGCAGAAAAAAAAATATATTTGTTAAAGAAAGAAACAGAAAATGATTTAAATGAAAGAAGAAAAATAATTGTTAATTTAGAAGAAAAAATGATTCATAAAGAAGAATTATTAACTTTTCGGACAGGATATTTAAGTAAAAAAGAAGAACTTTTATATATTCAAGAAAATAAATTAAAAAATAATAAAAATTATATTGAAAAACTTGAAAATAAATTACAAAAACAAATTTATGAACAAATGATGAAATTAGAAGAAATATCTTTTTTAACTTTCGAAGAAGCTCGAAAAGTAATTATGCAAAAAACAGAACAAAATGTTTTCGAAGAAATGCAACACTATATAAAAAAAACTGAAGAAGAATACAAATATCAAGTTCAAAAAAAAGCTAAGATGTTACTTGTTTCTGTAATGCAAAAAATTTCAAGAAAAACTGCTTCTGAACAAAATATTAGTATGATTTTTTTGGAAAAAGATGATTTAAAAGGTAGAATTATTGGCAAAGATGGTAGGAATATTAAAACTTTTGAATTAATAACAGGAGTTGATTTAATAATAGATGATGCACCTAATATAGTTATTTTAAGTTCCTTCGATCCTATTAGAAGAGAAATTGCTAAAATAACTTTGGAAAATTTGATTTTAGATGGAAGAATTACTCCTTCTAGTATTGAAATTATGTTTAAAAAAAAACAAAATGAGATTGATGATATTATTAAAGAAATAGGTGAAGAATCTATTTATGAGTCCAAAATCGGTATTATTGATGAAGAATTAGTACAATTATTGGGAAAATTAAAGTTTAGAACAAGTTATGGTCAAAATATTTTACAACATTCTTTAGAGGTTTCATTTATAGCAGGTAAATTAGCTGCTGAAATAGGAGAAAATGAAATTTTAGCGAGAAGAGCAGGACTATTGCATGATATTGGTAAAGCTTTAGATTACCAAATAGAAGGAAGTCATGTTGAAATTGGTATTAATTTAGCTGCTAAGTATAAAGAATCAGATGAGGTTATTGATGCTATTGCTTCTCATCATGAAGATAAAGAACCAAGTTATTTAATATCTGTTTTAGTTATTATTGCAGATGCAGTTAGTTCTGCTAGACCTGGTGCTCGCCGAGAAACTTTAGAAAATTATATTCAAAGAATTCAAAAACTTGAACAAATTACTAACAAAATTGAAGGAGTTGAAAAATCTTATGCTATTAAATCAGGAAGAGAAATTAGAGTTATTGTTAAAGCAGAAGAAACAAATGATTTATTAACTTTTGCTATAGCAAAAAAAATTAAAAAACAAATACAGACAAATATTAATTACAATGGGAACATTAAAATTATAGTCATTCGAGAATTAAGAGTTAATGAAATAGCTGAAGTTAATAATTTATCGATAAACAAAAATGATCAAAAAAATCAATATTAAAAATTTGATTTATTATTTTTTTTTTCATGCAAATAAAAAAGAAATAATAAATAATTTTGAATGATTATTTAAAATTTTGATTTTTATTTTATTAATATAAAAATTTTAAAAATCAAAAGGAAAGGAGTTAAAAATGAATATTCTTTTTATTGGAGATGTTTACGGCGCCTCAGGAGCAGAATACTTAATGGAAAAAATTAATTTTTTAAAAAATAAATATAAACCTGATCTTGTTGTAGCTAATACTGAAAATGTTGATAATGGAAAAGGCTTAGATTTTAAAAATTATTATGATTTAGTTATTTCAGGAGTTGATTTAATGACTATGGGTAACCATACTTGGGGAAATAGTTTTTTATCAAGTTTTATTGATAAAACCGACATTATTCGTCCTATCAATTTAGATAAAAAATTATCTTCGAGTGGTTCTGGTTTTAAAATATTAAAAAGAAAAAATCAAAAAATTTTAATTATGAATGCTTTAGGAAGAGTTTTTATGAATAATAATAATTTATCTTGTCCTTTTAAACAAGTTGAAAAAATATTAAATAATTATCATCAACAATATGACTATTCTTTATTGGATTTTCATGCTCAAGCTACTAGTGAAAAATTAGCTTTAGCACATTATTTTGATGGTAAGATCGATGCTATTGTAGGAACACACACACATATTCAAACAAATGATGATAGAATTTTACCTCATAATACTCTTTATATTTCCGATGTAGGATTAACAGGACCTTCTGAAGGAGTTATTGGGCAAGATAAAAATATTATTATTCATAATTTTTTAAATGTTAATAATAAGATTAAACATAAAATATCTTCAGGAAAAAGACAAATAAACGGAGTTTTTTTAAATTTAGGAAATAAAAAAAGAAAAATTACCAAAATTACTTTAAAAGAATAAATTTATTATTATTTTAACGAAATAAAACAAAAAAATGGAAAAAAAAAATAAAAAAGTAATAGTTATTTCTGGTCCAACAGCTTCGGGAAAAACAAATTTATCTATTCAAATGGCTAAATATTTTAAAGGAGAAATTATTAACGCTGATTCTGTTCAATTTTATCAAAAATTTGATATTGGTTCAGCTAAAATTTCCGAAGAAGAAAAAAAAAATGTTCCACATCATTTATTAAGTATTATTCATCCCGAAGGTTGTTATAATATTTATGATTTTCAAAAAGCAGTCAGAAAATTATTAACTAATATTAAAATCGCTTTTTTAGTTGGCGGAAGTGGTTTATATATTAAATCTGCTCTTTTTGATTATGAATTATCTTATCAAAATGATTGTCAAAAAAAAGATGAAACAATATTAACCATTAATGAAATGTTACAAATCATTCAAAAAAAAGATCCTAATTTAATTTTAGATACAAAAAATTCTCGTCGTGTTATTAGCGCTTATAAACGTTTAAATGAAAAAACATTAAGATCACAACAAAAAGGAAAAAATATTGCACTTTTTGATATTTTATTTATTTATTTAGATATTGAACGCGATGTTTTAAAACAAAGAATTATATCAAGATTAGATAATATGTTGAAATGTGGTTTTATAGAAGAAGTATTATATTTAATGAAACATCATCCATTATCTAATCTTAATATTATTGGTTATAAAGAAATAAAACTTTTTATAGAAAAAAAAATTAGTTTAAAAAAAGCTAAAGAATTTATTATTCGTAATACTTTAAGATATGCCAAAAGACAAAAAACATGGTTTACTAATCAAGTAGTTGATTTAAAAGTTATTAACGCTTTAAGTTATGATTTAGAAAAAAAAGTTATTGATTTGATTTTAAATTTTTTAAAAAAGGAATAATTAAAATTTAAGAATATGATTAATACAAATGATTTCAAAATAGGACAAACTATTAAATTAAATAATAATATTTATCAAATTTTGGATTTTTTACACGTTAAACCTGGGAAAGGATCTGCTTTTGTCAGAAGTAAATTAAAGAATTTAAAAAATAGTGATATTATTGAACATACTTTTAATGCTGGAATTAAAATAGAAACAGTTTTTATTTATAAACTAAAGTTACAATTTTCTTATCATTTAGATGATTTATATATTTTTTTAGATATGAATACTTATGAAGAAATTCCTATTGCCAAAAATAAATTAGAACATATTTTAAAGTATTTATCAGAGTTAACTGTTATAGAGGTTCTTTTAGATGAACAAAAAGAAATTTTAAACGTTTCTTTACCGGATAAAGTTTCTTTAAAGGTAGTTGATATTGATTCTCACGCTTCTTCAAACAGTTCTAGAAAAAATACTTCTTATAAAAATGCGGTTTTAGAAACAGGAATAATCATTAAAGTACCTCTTTTTATTGAAAAAGATGAGAAAATTATCATTAATACCCAAACAGGGATTTATTTATCTAGAGATGTGAAAAAATAATCTTTTTGAATTTTTTTAATCATTTATAAAATGTATAATAATAAGTAGTATATTTTAATAATCACTTTTTAAATAATTATAATATTTTCTTATAAAGTAAGGAATTTTGATCGCATATATGATAATAAATTTTAAAAAATGTATTTTTTAGTATCGATTAGGATTTCGATTATTTCTTGATGGTCCTTTTAGTTTAGAAAAAAGCACGATTAGTCAATTGCTATCTCCGCAATTAGATTGATTTTATATAAATACAGGTTTTTTTATTTCATATTTTTATTTCGGATTTATTAAAAAATGAAATTTCTTATCATAAAGAAGAACAAAAATTAGGATTAAAATTATGTTCAAAAAAATCAATATTGAGATTAAAATTGAGATTAAAAATGATAAATTTTATTTAAATAGTGAAGATGTAGTTTTTTTCGAAAGATAGCACTATAGTAAAAGAAATGAAATTTATTTTTTCTTTAAGTGTAAGTAGTAAGAGAAAAAAATCTTATTTTAGAAAAAAATGATAAAAAAATCCATATATTATTATGGAAAAAAGAGATATTGGAAAAGATTTTTTTAACTGTTGCTTTTAAAAGAAAGATCTTTAAGAAAATACAAAGAATTATCTAAAAAAATCTAATATTTTGATCGATAAATTTTCTCGATATATTTAAAATAGAAATGTGGAAAAGATATGACATGTGTTTTATCACCTTTAAAATCAGTTAAAGATGCTATTTTATTGGATAATATAAATTTAAATATCAAGGATACTTTATCTTTTATTTTAAATTTAACTAATAAAAAAATATCATATAAATACAATGTTTAAAGTAGCTATAGTAGGAAGACCTAATGTTGGTAAATCTAGTTTGTTTAATCGTATGCTAAAAAAAAGATTATCAATTATTTACGATGAACCAGGCACAACAAAAGATCGTATTTATGCTAAAGTTAAATGGTTAAATCAAAATTTTTTTTTAATTGATACTGGAGGTATTATTATAAGTGATATTTCTTTAGAACAACAAATTAAATTTCAAACAGAATTAGCTATAGAAGAATGTCATTTAATTATTTTAGTAACTGATGGACAAACTAGATTAGTTCAAGATGATTTGGATATTTCTCGTTTATTAAATAAGGTTCATAAAAAAGTAATTGTAGCAGTTAATAAAATAGATAATTTGCATCTTTTAGATAATGTCTATGAATTTTATAATTTAGGATTTCAAGATGTTTTAGGGATTAGTTGTCAACATGGTATTGGTATAGGTGAATTATTAGATAAAATCATTTTTAATCAACAAAATTTTTTCAAAAAAGAAAATAAAATAGAAGATTCAGTAGATTTAAAATTTTGTTTAATAGGTCGTCCTAATGTTGGTAAATCTACTTTAAAAAATGCTATTTTATCGCAAGAAAGAATGATTGTTTCTGATATGCCTTATACAACAACAGATTCAGTTGACACTCTTTTTACAAAAGATGGTCAAAATTATCATATTATCGATACTGCCGGCCTGAGAAAAAAAGGTAAGATTAATAATAAATTAGAAAAATATAGTTTTTTAAGAACAATGGATGCTATTGAAAGGAGTGATATTGTTTGTTTTGTTTTAGATGCTAGTCAAGCGATCACAGATCAAGATAGAAATATTGCTTCTTTAATTTTTAATTTTAATAAATCTTGTATTTTGATTTATAATAAATGGGATTTGGTAGATATAAAAGAAAAAAATATGAAACAATTTGAAGAAAAAATAAAGATAGAATTTAAATTTTTTCATTATATGCCAATTGTTTTTTTGTCTGCGAAAAATAAAAAGAGAATTTCAACATTATTTAGTATTTTAAAAAAAATATTTCATAATTATAATAAAATTTTTTCTTCACATTTGTTAAATGATATTTTATATGAAGCGACACAAATTAATCCTTCTCATTTTTTTAAACAAGGAAAAGCTAAGTTTTATTTTTTGAGACAAAATTCTACTAAACCACCTAAATTTATTTGTTTAGTTAATGATCCTAAATTTATTCATTTTTCTTATGAAAGATTTTTAAAAAATCAATTGAGATTTAGTTTAGGATTAGAAGGCATTCCTTTAATAATAAATTTCAAAAAGAAAGAAGTTGATTTTTAATGTCTAAAATTACTATCCTTGGCGGAGGAGCTTGGGGTTCTACTATAGGTCAGGTTTTAGTTGATAATCGCAATCAAGTTTTGATATATGATATTAATGAAAAATATGTTGAAAAAATAAATAATCATCAACATCCTATTTTCAATTTTTCTTTATTAAATATTAAAGCAACTAATGATTTACAAACAGCATTAGATTATTCTGATATTATAATTTTATGCGTTTCTACTCAACAAATCAGAAGTCTTTTCAAACAGATAAATTTGATCTTAAAAAAAAAAAAGAAAAGTTTTATCAATGTTTCGAAAGGTATAGAATTAAAAAGTAAAAAAATTATTTCTCAAATATTATTAGAAGAAATTAATTCAGATAAAATAACTAATTATGCATGTCTTATAGGTCCTTCACACGCCGAGGAAGTTGTTCAAAGAAAAATAACTTTTTTATTAGCTGCTTCAAAAAGCGATGATTTTCTTTCTAGAATTTCCCAAATTTTTTCTTCTTCTTATTTAAAAATTGATTTTTCTTATGATGTTTTTGGTTGTGAAATTTGCAGTGCTTTTAAAAATGCTTTATCTTTTGTTAGCGGTATTGTAGAATTAGAAAATTTTAGTCAAAATGCAAAATCTGCTTTTATAACTTTTGGAATTCAAGAAATGAAAAAAATTTTAGAAATTTTCCCTGTAGAAAAAGAAACTTTTTTAGGGTTAGCAGGCTTAGGTGATTTAATCGTAACATCTTTTAATCTTAATTCACGCAATTATCAAGCAGGTAAAAAAATTAATTTAGGTGAAAATTTAGAAAAAGTTCTTTCTTCTTCTTCGCAAGTTATAGAAGGTATTTACAATTTAGAAGTTTTTTATCATTTATCGATAGAAAAAAAAATATTTTTGCCTTTGATACAAAGTTCTTATCAGGTAGTTTTTCAAAAAAAACCTATAGATTGTATTTTTGCTAATATTTTAAAGAAAAGTTATGATTAAAAATAAAAAAATGATTAAAATTATTTTAAATTTAATTTAAAAATTTTATTTTATTGATAAAATTATTTTTTTATGCTAAAATCTTATTAGATTTATGTTATTTTAAAAATATATTGAAAAAAGGGGAAAATATGACAAAATCAGATTTAATTAAAAAAATATTTGAAAAAATATTAGAAAATACAAAAGATAAAAAAAATATTACTAAAACACAAATCGAGGATATCTTTTTGTCTTTGGTTGAAGTCGTTGAAGAAACTTTAAAAATGAAAGAAAAAGTGATCGTTCCTGGTTTAGGAGTTTTTCAATTAAAACATAGAAAAGAAAGAACTTGTAAAGTTCCAAAAAGCGAACAAATTGTAGTTGTTCCAGCACAAGATGTTCCTACGTTTACAGTTAGTAAAAAATTGAAGAATTTTTTTAAAAAATAAAGAATTAAATATATATATCATGATGGCTTGGCATAACGAAACTTATCTCATTGGGGAAAGGATCAAAGTTCAAAATAGGAAAGATATTGGTGTAGTTACTCGTATCGATTTTAAAAATGGTTGCATTTATGTTTTGTTTAAAAGAACAGAAGAAAAAAGAATGGAAGAAGTAGTTTATAGATATCCTGAAGATTTGAATAATAATATTCTTAAACCTTTAGTTTTGAATAAAAAATTATCCTAATTTTTTTATTAATATTATATTTTGATTAGATAAAAAAAGAATATTGTTTTTGTTTTATTTTTATTGAATATTTTCTAAATTAGGATTATTATTTTCGGAGGATAATAAATTGAGCGAATTAGTAAAATTAATTTGTACAGAATGCGGAAGAGAAAATTATCATACTTATAAAAATAAAAAGAAACATCCGGCACGTTTAGAATTTCAAAAATATTGTCGTTTTTCTTATAAACATACTATACATAGAGAAAAAAAATAAAATAATTTTTTAGATTTTGAAATCTTATTTTGATATGGATAATTTTATATTTTGGTATTTATTTATTATGATATATAAATATAATATTAATTTTTTTTCAAATTAGGAATAAGAATTCAAAATAATTTCAAGATTTATTTTTTTGATGGCCCTGTAGCCAAGTGGATAAGGCATGGCTCTGCAAAAGCTTGATCATCGGTTCAAATCCGTTCAGGGCCTCCATTTTTTTATTTTTGGTATAAAATGAATTATTTTTATAATTTGAAATTAGCAAAATTAAATAAAAATAAATATTTTATTTAATTTTTTTTTACGATATTATAAGTAATAATTATTATTTTTTTTTTTTTTTTTGATAACATTTATAATGATTGTGACTTATAATATCGTAATAAAATCATGATAATCAAAAATATATATTAAGTTAATTAAAATTTATAATAAGGAGAATTATATGTTTAAAATAGATAATATTAGTAAAAGTTATATTGATAAATTTCAAGTTAAAACTAATGCTTTGAATAATATTTCTTTGACTTTCGCAAAAACAGGAATGATTTTTATTTTAGGTAAATCAGGTTCAGGAAAAAGTACTTTGTTGAATATTTTATCGGGTATTGACAAAGCTAATAAAAATCAAGGAAATATTTTAGTTGCTAATAGTTCTATTTCTGATCTTAATCAAAGAGATTTAGATAATTACAGAAATGGAATGATTGGTTTTATTTTTCAAGAATTTAATTTAATCGAAGATATGAATGTTTTTGAAAATATTAAGTTATCTTTATCACTTCAGAGAAAAAATGTAGATGTAAATTTAGTTGATTCTTTATTAAAAGAATTAGATTTAGATAATTCTATAAAAACTAAAAAGATTTATGAATTATCTGGTGGACAAAAACAAAGAGTAGGAATAATTCGTTGTTTAATCAAAAACCCTAGAATTGTCTTAGCTGACGAACCTACCGGAAATTTAGATAACATAACAGGAAAACAAGTTTTTGATAAGTTAAAATCTGTTTCTTCTCAAAAATTAGTTATTATTATTTCGCATGATGAAGAAAATGCTTTTAAATATGCAGATCGCATTATTAGAATTAAAGATGGTCGTATTGAGGATGATTTAATTAAAAAAACTAATATTAACAACGACAATATATCTAAAAAAACAAAATTCAAAGTAGGTTCTGCTTTAACAGAAGAAATGTTAGAACAATTAGAACAAAATAATAATTTTTCAAAAAATATTTTCAAAAATTTTGAAAAAAATCCTAATGTTATTTATCCTCACTTTCAAATAAATGATTTTAATTCATTACCAAGTCGTTTAGATTTTAAAAATATTTTTCGAATGGGAATAAATTGTTTTAAAAATAGAAAATTGTCTTTAGCAATTATTATTTTCATATTTTGGAATTTTTTTCATAGTTTTATTTTTGAAAATTTAATGATTGCCTTAGGAAAAGCTGAGATTAACAATAAATTATCATTATTATTTATAATAGAAAATTTAAAAAATATTTTTTTTACTATGTCCAAGGAAATAAAAATTATTTTTATTCTTCTTTACATGTGTATATGGTTAATACCGTTTTTTTTAATTAAAATGTATTTTAATATCAGTATTCGTTTTAAAAAAAGAGAGATCGGTATTTTAAGAAGTTTAGGTTCTAATGGAGTTAATATTGCAAAAATCTTTTTATTTCAATGTTTTGTTTTTGCTTTTATTGCAACTTTATTTTCTTTTTGTTTATCTTCTTTTTCTTCTAATTATGTAACTAACTTGGCATTCGAAGAAATTTTTCCGAAATTGCCGAAATTGAATTTTCTTACGTATTTTAAAGATGATTCTATTCGCGAAAAAATTAAACAATATTATAATTATAATCATAATATAGAAATGTTGGTTTTTTTCTTAGTTCGACCAATAAAAAGAATTTTTTCTTTATTAATTTATACTTTTATTTATACAATAATATTTAGTTTAATGTCTATTTTTTTACCTATTATGAAATTGATAAAACAAAAACCAATAGATATTATTAATGATAAATAAAAAAATAAATTTATCCAAATTAAAATAAAAAAAGCTATTTATTTAAATAAATAGCTTTTTTTGTATTTTTTTATAAAAATAATTATAAATAATTAATTTTTATTTCATCATAAGAAACAGGGTATAATTTGATATACGGATATTGGTTTAACATTTTAGAAATAGGACATTTTTTATGTGCTAATTCCATTATTTCTTTTATTTTATCATTGGAAAAATCTGGAATTCCGCAAAATAAATTAATATTGAAATACATATTTTTTTGTTGATCTAAACAAGTTTTGCAATCAACTTTAATTTTAATATCTAACATATTGAAATTTTTTTTAATTGTTTTATAAAAACAAATAACTAGTGATAAACAAAATAATTCTTTTGGAGAAAGATATTGTCCGTTATTATTTGTCAAAATAGATTTTAAATTACTTCTTAAACCGTTTTTTATAATTCCTAAATCTTCAAAATTTGGTTCATAATAAACAATAATTTCTAGATTATTCATTTTTTATCTTAATAAAATACTCCTTTTAATTTAAGTTTTTATTTTTTTAAATAGATCTTTTTTAATTCATTATCTTTATGAATGAAATCAAAAATTTTTGAGTTTAAAGAATAGATAGCATTTAAAGGATTATTTTCATCATTTTTTAATTTAAATAAAATTTGCAAATCTATAAATTTTTTTGTAATTTCAGAATTTTGTTCTAAAGGTATTTTTTGTTCTTTGTTTTTAAGAATTGTTTTTAAAATTTCTTTTTCGAAATTATTAAATTTTAATAAATATTTTTTAATTTGGTTATAAATATTATTTTTATAAAATCGATCCATTGCAAAAAAAATTAATAATATAAAAATAAAAAATAGCAATATTGTAATTAAATGATTCATATCTATATGTGTTATTTTCTTTTCTTTGATATACAATAATTTATTTCTGTTTTTTTATACCAGACATGATTTGTTTAATTTGTTTTTCGCTAGGATTACGACCCATTTGTTTAAACATGTCTTTAATTTGTTTTTCGCTAATAGGAGGATTTTTTTCTAAATATTTTTTAAAACCAAAAAACATAATGACAGCACCTAAAATATTCCCTAATAAAAATAAAATTATATAATATACAATTTCATACATAATTAATATAATATCTCCTTTTTTTTGAATCAAATATTTCATTTCATAATATTTATATACTTATATTATAATTTTAATATAATGTATTGTTACAAAAAATTTTTCAATAAATGTCTTATAATTCTATTGTTTTAAATATTTTTTTGATAATAATAGACTTTTTTTGTTCCATATTTTTTACTTTTAGTTAAGATAAAATTATTTATAATATTTGGTAAAAAACTTTTATGATGAATTTCATAAACAACAGTGCTGTTAGAATTAGTTATATTTCCGAAATAATTAAATAAAAATATATAATTTTTATAAAAATATGGAGGATCTAAAATAATTAAATCAAAAATTAATTTTTGTTTAATTATTTTTTTGATAATTTGCAAAACATCACTATAAAAAATTTTTATTTTGTCATCATTTAAATTAATTTTTTTTTTATTTTTTTTTATAGTTTGAATAGCTAAAAATAAATTATCTACTGAATAAACTTGTTTAGCTTTTCTACTTAAAGCCTCAAAACCATAAGCACCTGAACCCGAAAATAAATCTAAAACAAAACTATTAATAATTTTGTTACCTATGGTGTCAAAAATAGCTTTTCTTACTAAATGCGAAGTATGACGAGTTTTAATAGATTTAACTGTATTTAAACAAAATCCTTTATATTCTCCCCCGATAATTTTAAGAAACATTGAGTAATTTCCTTAACGTTTTCTTTTTAATCGTTTTTTTTTAAAAATATCAAGGATTTCTAAATTTTCTTCGAAAATAGGAATGTTTTTTTGCTTATTAAAAAATTCTATTCTGGATTTTAAAATAAAATAGATACTTTGATTCATATTTTCGAAAGCTAATTTACGAAAATAATTTATTTGAGGGTAATTTATATTATATTCAGTTTTATCACTTAAAAAAATAATTTTGTCTAGTTTATTCATTCTTTTATGCCCCCAGACATGTTTTTTAATAGCATTTAAAATTTTTTTATCTTTGATATTAAATTCTTTTTCAGCAATCAAAGATGCACTAAAAGCATGATATATAAAAGGAACTTTTTCATATTTTTTTATAATTTTTGTGTTTAATAATGATAAATGAAATTCTAAAGGTTCATTTTTTGTATAATCATGTAATAAAGCGGCAATTTGTGCTGCGATAATATCTACTTTATGACAACGTGCTAATTTAATAGCTTGCCTATGTACTCCTAAAATATGATTTAATTTAGCAGTATCTTTTTGAAATTTTTGATTTATTTTTTCTAAAATATTTTTTATTAACATATTAAATATAATTATTCTTTTTTTATATTTCTAGGAAATGTTGGAATTTTTTTTTATAAAGTTGTGGATCTATTTTTTTTATTTTTTTGATAAAAGGTTTTTCGATAAAAAAACGATTTAATTTAGTCCAAAATGATTCTTTAGAAGGATCTAAGGGTTTTATTAGAACAGAAATAATATTTATTTTATTAGCTCCTTGAATATCTGTTGTTAATTGATCACCAATCATTATAGCTTGATCATAAGAAACATTAAACAAATCCAAAGCTTTTAAAAAACCTTTAACACAAGGTTTTTTTTGATAAAATTTTAAATAAATATAATCAAAATCAGGATATAAAATTTTTTTTAATTTACCTTTCGAAGCATTAGAAATAATAACTAAAAAAAATTTTTTTTTTATTTTATATAAAATTTTTTTTATTTTTGGATTAATTTGATTTTCATTATATTTTAATAAAGTATTATCTAAATCTAACAAAATTGCTTTAATCCCTTTTTGAAAAAAAAAATCATAAGGTATTTGGAATATAGAATTAAAATAAAATTTAGGCAAATACTTATAATATTTTTTCATTTTATATAACTTTTAAAATTTCTACTTTAAAAGTTTTGCCTGTTTCACTTTTAACTGAAACTGTATCGCCTTCTTGATAGTTTTTGATACTTTGTCCTAAAGGTGATTCAATAGAAATTTTATCAGCAAAAGGATCTGCTTCTAAAGATCCTACTAACTGTAAAGTTTTTTCTTCAGAATTATTCTGAAATTTTAAATGTACTGTTTTACCAATATTAATTTTTTTGTTTGTATTATTGTTTTTAATAATAATGGCATTTTTTAAAATATTTTTGATTTCTAAAATACGAGATTCAATATTAGCTTGTTCATCACGTGCGGCGTTATAATCAGCATTTTCGCTTAAATCTCCTTGTTCTCGGGCTTCTCTTAAAGCTTCTAAATTTTCATTTCTTTTCACATTGGTTAGATAATCTAGTTCACTTTTTAATTTATCTATTCCTGATTGGGTTAATTCATAATTTTTTTTTTTCATTTTTTTTTATTCCTTTTTCAATTTTTATTTATTTTATTTAAAATTTATAATTGAATATATTTTTATTTATAATATATTTTAAATTTTCAACAATTTCAATTTCTTTTATAAATAGTTATTTGATTATAATTGAAATTTAAGATTTTTTTTCCAAGAAATACTTAACCCATCTCCTATATTTAAAAAAGAAGTTTCAAAATGATTATTATTTTTTAAAAAAATTTTAAAATTATTAATTTTATTAATTATGCGTTTAGTACTACGAGATATTTTCAAAAGATTTATATTTAAGTTATTAAAATGAATATTATCACATATGATAATACCATGAGATTTTAAGAATATATGATATTTATTAAATAATTTTTCATATTGAACTTTAGCAGCATCAATAAAAATAAAATCATAAGTTTTAGTTGGTTTATAAAATAAAGCTTCTGACCAAATTAATTCTATATTATAAGGAAATCGAGATAAAAAAAACTGAGCTAATCGGTAGCTAATATAATCTCTTTCTATTGTTTGTATATGATTAAATTTATTACTCATTGCTAGAGAACTGTAACCAATAGCAGTTCCTATTTCTAAAATATGAGATATATTATTTTTTTGAATAATTTTTTGTAGAAAAAATAAGGTTTCATCATGGATAATTGGTATATTTTTCTCTAAAGCATATTTTTTCATTTTGATTAAAAGATTATTTTTCCATTTATTTTGATTTTGTTTCATAATAATATATATTTAGATTTTATGATATATTTTGTCGATATTATTCAATTATTTAATTTATTTATTATTAAAAAATGAATTTTAATTTGTAATAAATTGTGTAATTTATGTTTAATATCGAAAAAATTAATTTAAATCTTTGATTTTTTTTCATCTTTTTGGTAATTTAAAAAATTTTGTAAAATTATCATTGCTGCTATTTCGTCTTTGTATTTTTTAATATTTTTTTTTTTATAATTATTTTGATGTAAAATTTCTAAAGCTTGTATGGTGGTTAAACGTTCATCCCATAAAATAATTTTTACATTGTAACAAGATTTTTTAATTTTTTTCTGAAAATTTATACTAATTTTAGCTTTAATTCCTAAATTATTATTCATATTTTTAGGTAACCCTAAAATAATAGTTTTAACATTAAATTTTGCAATTATTTTTTTTAAATGAGGGATTAATATTGTATATTGATTTTTTGGAAAATAAATAGTTTTTAAATTATATGCAATTATTCCAAATTCAGAAATAGCAATACCTAAAGTTTTTTCTCCTAAATCTAATCCTAAAAAAACATTTTTATAATTTGAATCAGTATTCACAAAATACAAGATTTCCAATTTTCTAGAAATTTATGAATTTTGTTTATATCAGAACAATTACCTTGTCCAAAATTTTTATTTCCACCACCTTTAATATCGATTATTTTTTTAATTTCATTAATAAAACAACTTACATCAATAGTTTTGCTTTTGCATAAGAAATTAAATTTTGTTTTCTGTTCAAAACATAAGCATAAAAAGTCTGTTTTTAATTTGTTAAATAAATGTTCTAAAAGAATTTTTCTTATATTTATAGGAATTTCTTCTTTAATTGTAATTAATAAATTTTTTTCAATTTTTATCGGAATGAAAAGATTTGCTTTTTTCAAAATTATTTGCGATTGTTTTTGAATAATTTCTTTCTGAATTATTTCAGATTTTTTTCTTAAATGTTGTAATTGTTTTTTATAATCTAAAATATTTTGATAACTGTTAAAAGAATTATTACGAATACTTGAAAAATCTTCTATAATAAAATCATTATTATTTTTCAATTGATTAATTTTATTTATAATATTATTCTCTTCTTCGATAAATAATTCTATTTTTTGTTTTAATGCAAAATCAATATTTTGATCTGTTGTTGCTTCGATTCTATGAATACCTGATCCAATTAAATTATAAGATATAATCGCAAATTTTTTCAATTTTTTTGTATTATTTGCATGCGTACCTCCACAAATTTGAAGAGAAATATTATCTCCGATTTGAATTACTCTAACTTGTTCTGGATAATGATTATCATCTAAAAAATGAGCATTGATTTTTTGAGCTTTTTCGAAATTCATATTTTTAGTTATAATAGGATATTTTTTTTCAATCCATGAATTCACTTGATTTTCTATTTTCAATAATTGTTCTTCGTTTATATTTTCGTAATGATTAAAATCAAATCTTAAAAATTTTTCGTTTAAATAAGAACCTTTTTGTTTAACATGTTCTCCTAATGTTATCTTCATAGCATCATAAAGAAGATGAGTAGCTGTATGGTTAAGAGATATTTGTTTTCTTTTTTCAAGATCAATTTTAGCAAATATTTCTTGTCCTTCGGAAAAAATATTTTTTTGTAAATGATGCAAATGTTGTCCGTTAGGTAATTTAGTTACTTCTAAAACAGGAATATCATTTATCCATCCTTTATCTCCAATTTGTCCTCCCATTGTAGCATAAAAAGGAGTTTTTTTTAAAATAATTGCTTGATCACAAATTTTAATAACTTTAGTTTTGATTTCAAAATTTTGATAACCAACAAATTCACTTTTTTCTTGAAAATTAAAAAAAATATTATTCTTTTTTTGAATATTATATTTTGTTTTATCGATCTGAGAACGAGATAATGTTTTTTGTTTTTCTAAAAAAATTTCAAATTCTTTTAAATTTATTTGAATTTTGTTTTTTTTAGCATATTCTAAAATAATTTCGCGAGGGATACCATAAGTATCATAAAGTTTAAAAAAATTTTCTCCCGAAATATTATTATTTTGAATTAATTGAAAAAAATAAGTTTCCCCCATTTTTAAATTAATAAAAAATTTTTCTTCTTCTGATTTAATTATTTTTTCTATAAAATCTATTTTAGATATTGTAAAGTGATAAAATGATTTATAAATATCAACAACATTTGAAACTAATTTATATAAGAAAGGTTTTTGTAATCCTAAAAAATGTCCTTGTAATAGAGCTTTTCGCAAAATTCTTTTTAATACATAACCTCTTCCGTTATTATCTAAAATAACTCCATCATTGATTCCAAAAACTAATGATTTAACATGGTCAGAGATAATTTTAAAAGATTCTTGATTTTGATAATTAATATGAGATATCAAAGCTATTTTTTTTATAATAGGTAAAAAAAGATCGGTTTCAAAGTTAGTTTTAGTTTGTTGAAAGATACACGCTAAACGTTCTAAACCAGCTCCTGTATCGATATTTTTACTGATTAATTCTTGATAATGTGAACGTTCAACATTTATTTTGGCGTTATATTGTGAAAAAACAATATTCCAAATTTCTATAAAACGATTATTAGGAATATTTTTTTTAATTAATTCTTTTCCTCTATGATCGTATTGTTCTCCTCGATCGAAAAAAATTTCTGTACAAGGACCGCAAGGTCCCTCTCCGATTTCCCAAAAATTGTTTTTTAAAGGAATTAAATTTTGAAAATTGATCCCCTTTTGAATCCATAAATGATATGTTTCTGAATCTTGTTCAAAGTAAGTTATATATAATTTTTTCGGATCAATGCAAAAAAAACTTTGAGATGTTAATAATTCATAAGATAAATCAATAGCTTCTTTTTTAAAATAATCTCCAATAGAAAAATTTCCTAACATTTCGAAAAAAGTATGATGTATATCGGTTTTTCCTACATTATCTATATCATTAGTTCTTAAACATTTTTGGATATTAACTATTTTTGTAAAAAGAGGTTTTTTAGTTCCATCAAAATATTTTTTTAAAGGAGTTATACCAGCATTAATCCACAACACAGAAGGATCTTGATAAGGAACTAAAGAAGCAGAACTAATTTTATGATGTTTTTTATTTTTAAAAAAATTTAACCATATTTCTCGAATTTCTTTCGCACTTAATTTTTTCATTTTTTTTGTTCTCTTATTTTTTTCTTTTTTTTTATTATAAAAATAAAAAAAGATAATTAATACTATTTGGTATTTTTTAAATTTTTAATATTAATTATCTTTTGTTGTTTCTTTTTTTTTACTAGTTAAAAATAATTTACCATTATAATAAGCACTATTGCGTGTAATGCGATGCGGTAAAGTAAAATTATCTGTTTCAGAACATACAACCAAAGTAGGTTTTTTTAATTTAAAATGTGTACGTCTTTTTCTTTTTGCAGTTTTACTAGTTCTTCTAAAAGGGACAGCCATGTTTTTATTTCCTTTATTTTAATTTATTGTTAAAAATATATTGTTTTTATTGAAATTAAAATTCAAAATTAAAAAATAAGTAAAAATAATTACTAATCTATTTTTTTTGTTCATTTGTGATGAATTTATATCTATATAATATTTTTTTATTATTAAATTATAAATATTATAAATAATAAAATAGCATTTTTATTATTTATAATATTAAGAAATTATTTCTAAATATCTAAACAAAATATTTTTATTCATGATTAAAAATCCCATTATTTTTGATTAAATAAACTTAAATCATGATGATGGCGTTTGAGAAGGGATTCGAACCCCTGACCGACGGCTTAGAAGGCCGTTGCTCTATCCATGCTGAGCTACTCAAACTTTTTTAAGACAACCTTTATTATACTTTAAAGATAATAATTTTGCAATCTGTTTTATGTATAAATAATTGAAACATAAATAATAATGTTTTGTGTATTTATAAATTTTTTCTATATTTTTGAATAACATTTAAAATTTTTTTACATCGAAATAATTAGTTTGTATTAAATCATTATGAAAAACAATCATAAAATCGTTTCTTCTTTTATAATGAATGAAATTTCATGATATTATGATAATCTAAAAATAGATATTTCTTTACTTTTATTAAAATTTTTTTATGAAATAATATAATTTTAAATTTTATAAATATTTAAAATTTTTTGACGATTGTAAAGATATTTTTACGTATTATAAATTTGAATTCACAATTTAGGCTTTTCTTATTCATTAACAGTTTAGTTTTTTATTAATATAGAAGAACTAAAATTTTTCTTTTTTTAATGAAAAATGATAAAATAATTTAAATTAATTTTTTATTTAAAAAAATAAATATATTTTTGTAGAAAGGAGTTTTTATGAGTAAAATTTTAAATTTTCTTATTTATTTTAAATATCTATATGCTTTTTATATAATTTATAAAAATATCGTGATTCCTTTGTATTATTTAAATCGTGAAAATAGATCTAAATTTCGAACATTATTTAAATTTTATAATAGGTACAAATTATAACAAAGACAACAATACCATGATTCGTTATTATATTAATTTAATATTTAAGTCAATATTTTCTTTTTTGCGTGGTGAAATGTCTTATGAAGTTTTATGAATTTGAATCAAAACATTTGAAAAAAGCTGGTTTTAGTGAATCATAAATTAACGAATTTGAACAATATGAAGTATATTAGTTATAAAGTTGATTTTAGTGGAAGAAATTTTCTAAAATATTTTAGAATAAAAAAATGAATTTTAATAAATCTTTATATTTAAAAATTTTATTTGTTATTTTGGGTTTGTTGTCTTGTTTTATTTTTCCATTAGTAATTGATTATTATCGCACTAATTTTTTACAAATTAATGAGAATTATTGCGATAGTGAAGATATTATTTCCGATTTACATTTTTCTTTGCAAGAACAACAAAAAAAATACAACAATTATTGTGATAGATTCATGGCGTTTGGGAGTTTCCTCTTATTACCATGAGTCCCACACACCACCGTACGAGCAAGTTTCCAAGCATACGGCGGTTCTAGATTTGTACTTTTAGATGGTTTTATTTATTTTTGTTTGTTTTTAAATTTTAAAACTAGAAAGTTGTTGATTTGTTATTTTCCGATGACATTGTTGGCAAAGGACCTTTGTTTCTTTGTTTCTGATGCTAAGCCAGTTTTTGTTTCGAATTGTCTTACAGTGGTGTATTTCTAATTTGGTATTTTCTATACCGCAATTTTCACACCATATTGCGGCTAATCTTTCAGTGAGACTGGTTCTTCCCTTGTAAATATTCGGGTTAGGTATTGAGTCGCTGAGCTTTTTATAGCTTCGTTTTTTCTTTACCTTGTCCCAGCTGAAATTGTCCCAAATTTCATATCTCTCTTTCTCTTTGTGTTTAAATCTGATGCCGAAATTATCCTTTACAGCGTATTTTCTCCGTACTTTAAGGACGGATGATTTAAACTTTCGTGCCAGGGTATTTGAGTAAGGCATAGGTTGCAATATAATACAATTTACCTAGTTGAGCGATATTGCTTGCGTATGCAAAGTAGTTCAGAAATCCGTTAAGACAACTTTTATAGTTTCGGACAATCTCCAAGACATCGAAAGAATGAAAATACTCTCGATGTTTTATCTTCCCCTTCTTGCTTATCCAATCATTCGCATGTGCGTATTGGTTGACTTTTTTAGGGTCAATCTTTACGCGTGGGTGGCCGTTTATTCGTCTACTCGCTTGCTTTCTTTTACCTGTGTTTGCAACAGGGTTGGTAGCTACTTGGTAGCCTAGAAAATCAGCTCCCAAGTTTTGTTTGGTAATCTTGGTTTTCGCTTCGGAGATTTTTAATTTTAACTCCTTTTCTAGGTAGTTAATTACTGTTTCCTTGATTTTGATTGCTGTTGCTATTTTACCCGTTCTTACGCCAATAATAAAATCGTCGGCGTAGCGTAGTTATTCCACGCTTAGGGGTCTACGGGAATATCTTTTTAAGGTTTTGAATTTTTCTATAAGCTTATTCAATTTTTCCTTATTTTGATTATCCCTTCTTTTCTTCTTAAGTCGACTAATTTTCGACACGATATTGCTATATTCTGAGTTTATATTAGCTTCTTTTTGAATTACGGGTAGAATCTTCTTTTCCATAAATTTATCGAATTCGTTTAGGACGATATTCGATAAAATTGGCGAGATAATTCCACCTTGCGGAACCCCTGAGTAGGTTGGTGTCTTAATGTGATTTCTCATTATTCCACTTTTTACCATGGTATCAATGATTTTCACTACTTTATGCTTAGTAATATCTCTCGACAAAATCTTGTTTAATATGTCGTGATTGACGTTTCTAAAGAAATCTTCTAAATCTATTTTTATATAGTAGTCGATTCCATTAAATCTTTGTTGGAAACGCTTCACCGCATCGTGACAAGATTTACCAGGTCTGAACCCAAAACTCCATTTGGAGAATTTGGGTTCGTATATTGCTTCTATTTGCAACCTTAAGACTTCTTGTACTATCCTATCTTTGATGGTAGTTAGACCGAGTGGTCTTGTTTTGTCCTTACTTTTAGGAATATCGATTCTTCGGACTGGTTGGGGGTTGTAGTTATTGTCCCTCACGGTGTTTCTAATATTTTCGATGTGGTCGAGGTTGTATCCGTCGACCGTTTCATTATCCACACCGCTAGTGGCCAGCGCCTTTGTTTTTACTAACCTTATTGAATGCTACATAGTAGCTTTCTAGCATGTTCGTAATTTCTCGATATTTGTCTTTCCTTTGTTTTATATTTAAAACAACCATTTCGTGAAGTTGCTTTAATTTTGTCGAAAGTTTAGAATCATTGTTTTCATTATTTAATTCAATTGTAGCCATAAATGTGCTACCGCCTTTCTTCATCCAAAATTAAAGCTTAAATCTAGTTCCTCTTTCGCCTTGTGCTAGGGCTTGCACTGTTCCAAAACTTTAGACACTTTTTGTTTTTTAAAAATTCTTTAAGACTAACTATTCAGTTAGTCTTTTTTTATTAAATAAGACTAAAAAAGACTCTAAGACTTCTAAGACTTAGACAGCTAAGACACTTTAAAATATATATATTTCTTTTTCTTTATTAAAAA
>NZ_VIAE01000011.1 GCF_007821455.1 Candidatus Phytoplasma pini | reverse complement strand
TTGATTCTATAAATCAACTATCTTATTTTGTTGGTTATGCTCCTGTTGCTGGTGCTCCTTGTTGTGTTTCAGCTAGGTTTGGTCCTGCTGGGCTGTTTTTAGCTGGGTTTGCATTGCTTGGAAATTTAGCTTTTTTTGTTGTTTCGATTTTAGTGATATGTTTGTTTAATTCAGAATCGAAGTCATCCAAAACCTTATCCATGTTTGCTTTTTGGGCGTTTAATTCTTTGATCGCTTGCGCATCTTTAATTCCTTCGATATCTTTTGTAAAATCAGAATTAGCTCTCGATTTCACTTCATGATAGTCTTGTTGTTTCGCTTTAATGTTGTCAAGAAGGTCGGAATAATCTTGTTCTATTTTAGTATCGTCGTTCAATACTTTTGCAACTTCGCCATCGACAAATGTACGATTGTCATTCGCAGCATCTTTAATGTCGTTTATTTCTTTGATAATTTCTGCTTTGTCTTTTGGTTTGTCAACCTTGTGATTCAACGATTGCTCAAAATGTTTTTGGAGTTTAATCATTAAGTTAAGGGATTCTTGAACATTTTTGTTTTCTTTGAGGATATTGAGGATATTGTAATTTGTTTCTTGATTTTTTTCTTTAATTTTTGTGTCTAAAATCTTTAAGCTAATATTTATATTTTTACATAAATCTTCCATCATTTGGTTGTTTTCTATTGCTTGTTCTTTTTTCATTTCCTCGATTTCGAGGAACAAATACAAAAAAACACTTATGATTGCAAAAAATGAAATAATGTTGACAATAAATAAAATTTTAAATTTTTTTTGATTTTCCATAACTAAAGTTTCCTTTCGGGATTTGATTTTTTTGATTTATTTTTTGAATCTAATTATAAAAAAAATTTTTTTAATAATTTTATTTTTTTTGTATTTGTACATTAATTTTAGGTTTGAATAGTAGCAACTAATTTTAATTGTTCTAAATAAAGATAATTTCTTTATTCAAATAAATTATTCAATTTAAAATTTTTAAAATTTAAATTTGAATACTAAACTACCTTAATTACTTTATTTCAATTTCATTGATTATTAAAATCATATTACTATTCTCAATATCTCTTATATATTCTAATATCGGATTATTTTTTAATAATATCAAATAAGATAATAAGATAATATGAAAAATAATTCATGATAATAAAAATCAATTAATAAAATAATTAAAATATTAAGAAAGATTATATATGAATATTTACTTAAAGTCAAGTGATAAAATAGATAAAAGATAAAATTAGTCAAAGGAGTTCGGTTTATGAATCATTAAAATAGAATTTTTAGAAAAATAATTTATAGCGATAGAACATACGCTTTTATTGGCAAGATTTGTATTTTACGCTGTTCCGTTTTCTTAGGAAACTAAGTAATTGCACAGAAAAAAAGCCAAACTGTTTTTTTAATAAACAATTTGACTTTATTTTTATCTTTCTACTGGCTCCATTTTACTGGAGAGCAACCGTTAATCTTTACTGCGGATGGTTTCCATTATTTCAAATATTCCAATTTGAGTTTTCAGCCACCGACTACTTCATAGTCTCTTCATCCTTGAAATAATTTTGATCTTGACATTCGATACCTTTCAAAAAATATTTTTTTTGAAAAGATATGAATTTTTTTTAGTCTTGTTTAATAAAAAAAGACTAACTTAATAATTAGTCTTAAAGATTTTTTAAAAACAAAAAGTGTCTAAATTTTGGGAACTGCAGTTGCATTTATAAATTTTGAAAATTATATTCAAAATAATTTTTATTAGATTTATAAAGCAGGTAACTTATCACAATAGGGTAAAAAAATATAGATTAAAAACTAATAAATTACAACCTTTAAATGAAGAGATAAAAATTTTGGAAAAAGAAAGAAGCCAAATAATCTCCAAACTATACCAAAGTCGAAAAAAAACTAAGAAAAAAAATCGAGACGAAAACCCAAAATTCATATCTGTCCTAGCTTAAAAAATTTTTTTTTAACATTAACAAAATAAAAATTGTATAATAATAACAATTTATTTTTTTAAAATATAATACAAGTTATTATTGTTATTAGAAAGGATGTGAAATGATGAATTTTTTTTAAAAAAAATTGGATTATTATTTTATTAATTATCTTTTTAGGGATATTTTTTATTGTTGTATATTTTGAAGATGTTCAAGGTCGAAGTAAAATACGAACAAAACAAAAAAACATAAACTGGTAAAGTGTTTTAAATTTAACCATATCTACAATTAAAAAAACAAAATTAGAAAGAAGGTACCTAAACATGGAAAACCAAAAAGATTCACCATTTAAAAGAAGAATGATTTTATTCGGATTTATCATTGCAACACTTTTGTTACTTTTTTTCCTAACAAAAGTAATTAAAAAAGATTGTAAACCGTCTCTGAACAGTAATCAACCACCTCATGTATCAACACTTGAAGAAGTTCAAAAAGAATTGGCCGATACACAAAAACGCCTTAACGCCTTTTACAAAAAGAAGACTTTTTATCATGATGACGATAAAAAAAAGATAAATTATATCTTAACATACAACCCTCAAACGGGACACAACGTTCATAAAGCTCACTATAATTTGGACGGAGTAACAGTTGGCGAAGAAGATTTTTATGATACAATCGGCCATTTAAGTAAACAAATTTTTTATCAAGATGACGGCATCGCTAAGGATTATATCATGGAATACGACGTTAACACAAGGAACAAAATTAAGCTTACTGTTTACTGCGCAGACGGCGAAACAATCAATTACATCAAAAAATACGACCCAAACACGGGTGAAGAAATAAAATAAAGTAACAAAGAACTAAAACAATTTTAGACCTTTAGGAATAATAACACTTTTTAGGGTTGAAAAAAATATTTTAACAGTTTATTTATTTTTTGGAGTAGGCACATATTTTTAGCGCGCTTTTTTTTGAAAAAAATATAAAATCATAAAGAAAATGAATTTTGTTTTATTTTCTAGACGACTTTTTAACTTTTTTTGCCTAACTGTATAGTGAGGGGTAAGACCAAAAAAAATATTACTTACATAAGCAAAATAGTTCAGGAATCCATTAAGACAGCTTTTATAGTTTCGTTCAATCGGCCAAGACATCAAAAGAATGTAAATCCTCTCGATGTTTGTTTTCCCCTTGTTGCTTATCCAATTATTAGTAAGTGCGTATTGGTTAACTTTTTTTAAAGAAAGATTATATAATCACAAAGAAAATGAATTTTCTTTTATTTTCTACACTTTTGAAAAGATATGAAATTATCTATTTAATTTGAAGTCTTAAAGAACAATTTTAGAAACAAAAGTTGTCTAAGAAAACGGAACAGTGCACAAAGGTTGGGAAGAAGAATTTTCTCAAACTTTGATGGATATACAAATTGAATATTTAAAAAAATGAATTCTACGAACAAAAAATTGATAAATGTTACAAAAAATTAGATCAAATAAAAAAAAGTGTCTAAAATTTTAGAACACTGCATTTCACTAAGTGATTTTTCTGAAGAAGCAAAAACCAAAATTGATAGAATAAAACAAAACTTTATTGAATATTGCAAAGTACATATAAATATATTTATGTATTATTCATTTTAATTTTATCTATTTTTTGAAAAAATAATGAAAAATTATATATAATGATTATTATATTCATTTATATTTATTTTTAATCTATTTTTATATTTTACTTTTCATTGATTCTTAATTATTTTGATAATTTTTAAATTATTATATTAAAAAATATATAATTTTTTTTTACTTCAAAAAATGGAAAATTTTATTTTATTTCATGATTTTATAATTTATTATATATTTTAATGTTCAATTTGGTCTTGATATGATATTGTTATTCATTACTTGTTCTATATTTTTTTCCAAAACATTTTTTTACATTGTATTAAAAAAAACCTCTTTAATATTTATACAAAGAAAGGAATATTGGGTTATTGAGTTTTGAAAATAAAAAATTTTTTCTCACCTTTTAGGTTTATTGTCATCTTTATGATTTTTATGATTATTTTTGTTGTTTTTTGGTTTCTGTTCGGGTTCAAAAAGATAAAGAAAAATCAAGATATTGTCAAATTTAATTTATTAAACGACAAAATTCATAATTTAAGATTTAAAGAAATTCCTGAAAAATTTTTGGAAATGGAAAAATGGAAATTTTACAGAAAAGAAATTGTTTGTGAAATAATAAAAAAAATTGATAAACAAATAGGAACAAATTCGGATAATATATCCGAAAATAGAAAATTATTAAAAAATATAAAACAAGTTAATCAAACCAAACAAGTTAATCAAAACGAAATACTTGAATTAAAAGAAAAAATATATAAATTAGAAAAACAAAATGATAATTTAGAAAATGATAAATTAATAATTGAGAAATATAAATTATTAGAACAAAATTTAAAAATGCAAGATGAATATAGTTATAAAGAATTATCTCAAAATCCTGAATATGAAGATTTTATTAAATGTCAAGATAAATTTCTAGAAATTAAAAAAGAATTAATAGACATGTTTTATAAAAGATTTTATTACATCGCAATTCAAAATTTAAATCAATTTTATTTAGAACTAAATTCTTTTTTGAAAGATAAAGAAACACAAAAAATATTAGATTCTCTAGAAGAAAAGACTTTTATTAATGATATTAAATCATCAATTAATGAAATTGAACGTTATTTAAATTTATTGAAACAAATATCAGAACCAATTCAAAATAATAATAATATAAAACATCATATAACACATCTAGAATCATCATTTATTTTTTTGCAACAAATAAATAAAATATATTTTAAAATATTGCAAGAAATGCAATATAAAGATATTTTATATGTTGAAATATTGGAAGAAATGAATGATAAAGGTATTTTTTATAAACACGACAAAAATATAAAAATAAGAAGGGCAGATTCAACAATAGAAATTATTACAAAAAAATTTCCTAATGAAATTTATCGTTATGAAGAAATAAATAGTTCTTCTTCGTCTAGAAAAGGTCCCGACGAAAATATAATACAAAAATTTTTAACTTCACCTAAGAAAAAATATAAATTATTTATCGAAAAAGAATGGTGCATAGATTATATTAAACAATTTGAAAGAAATTTTCCTGAAAACCTATATAATATTAATCATATAAAATATGATATCTTCAATAATATTTTTAAAAGCGAAACTGAATTTCGAAAATATTTTTTTCAAAATGACACAACTAAATTAAATTTTGGAAATTTTAATAATTTATTATGTTGTGAAGAATTTACTCAAAATCCTTATTATTTAGATTTAAAACATTTTCAAAATAAAGAATTAATATCATTTTTCAAAAATATTGTTTATATAAGTGATCTAATTCAGGAAAAAATTCAATATCAATCCGAAAAAAATTAGATAGTATAATAATAAATAATTTACATAGAATAAATATCTAAAATTTAAAATAAATTTTTAATAAAAATAATTCTTTATTCATGTTGAAATAGTTTAATTTTATAATTTGTTTTACGATTTTGTTTCATTTATATTTTTTATAATCAAAAGTTTCAAAAATAAATTAATTCAAGAAAGAAAAGAGAAAAGATTGAAATTTAATTATGATAATTAAAAAAGAAAAAATAATTTATTCATCTATTTTTGCATTTTTGTTTTTGGGGATTATGTTGATTAATTACTTTTATTTGATTCCTAAATTAGTAAAAAAAGAAGTTGATGAATTAAGGCCAATATTAACAAGTAATTCCAAAAATAATAATAACGATGATATTATAAATTTTTGTGACGAAACTTCAAAAACGATTCAGTCTTACTTAGATTTAGGCAAAGAAACAGATATCAACAATGAAAATGAAAATGATATCAACAAAATCCAAGAAAAACTAAAAAAAATAAAAGAAATACAAGAAAAAAATCAAAAAGATGTAGAAATTGCCAATATTTTTGATAAAAATATAAAACAATTTCAACAACAATTAGAAATAGAAGAAAAAGGACCAAATGTTCAAGCATGTTCTGATTTAAAACAAATAATCCTATTACTAGAAAATTTCCAATTATGTTGCAAAGAAATAGAAGATATGAAAAAAAATTTAGACAAAAAATATTCGATTTTTAATAAAGAAGAAAATAAAAAAGAACGTGAAGAAGAAGAAAAAGATTTAGATGAAGGAAGAAAATATTTGAATGCTTTTGCTAATATTTTAGATATTTTTGCTAATTCAACAAAATCGATAAAAAAACTTACATCTTCGAGTTTAGTTGAAGAACATTTAAAAAAAGAATTAAATGAATTAAATGATGAATTTACTAAATATGCTAAAAAATCATTTAACTTTGTTAATCTTTACAGAAATAACAAAATTCCTAAATTATTTTCAAGCTTTATTAATAAAAAGTAAATAAGAAAAATTAATTTTAATAAACAAAAAGAATAATTAAAAAAATATTCTTAAATAAGAAAGGAAATTAACGATATATTGATAATTAAAAAAGAAAAAATAAAAAATATTGATATTCAACATGTGGTTTTATTTATTATCACTTTAATTACTTTAATTTCTTTCATTTTAGCTCTTATTGTTTTTTTAAAGCCAAATAATAAATTACCTGATTACCATTCTTCCGATGATAATGTCAACGAAGGAAAAATAGGAAATAGTTCTTCAGAAGAAGGAAATTCATTACAACCTTTATTAGAAGCTTTAACGCCACCAGAAAATAATTTTAGTCATTTTAAAAATTTTAAAGATTGTTATGGTCTCGAAGGAGCTATAAAAAAGTTACAAGAAGCACAAAAACGTTTTCGGCTTGAAAATTACAAAAACTATTTGTTGAAATTTAAAGAACCCAGAGAGACATTCATGGATCCTGAACCTGCTAAACTTTTACCTAATAGTTTTCCAAAAGGAGTAGTTTTGTTTGGACCTCCTGGAACAGGTAAAACTTTATTAGCTCAATGTTTTGCCAAAGAATCAGAAATGAATTTTTATATTATCACTCCTGCAAATTCTCTAAAAGAAATCGAAGATATATTTCGAAAAGCTAGAAAAAACAGTCCTGCTGTTATTTTTGCTGATGAAGCAGAAGAAATTGTTAAGTCGAGAACATCAAATTCTTTAGATCCTGGTGATTCTAAAAAAACAGATTTGTTATTAGCTGAAATCGATGGAGTAAAAAGCGATCCTGAAAAACCTGTTTATTTCATAGCCGCTACTAATCATTTAGATAAAATAGATAATGCCATTTTGTCTCGTTTAGAAAAAATAAAAATAGGATATTTAAACGAAGATCAACGATTAGGATTTTTAGAAAAAATAATGAAACAATACAAATACGATGCTGATGTTATTCCTTATTTAAAAACTATTGTAGAAAAATTTAATAATGCTTTACAAAAACCTGAATCTTATGCTAAAGCTATACAAAAGGGTTTAATTATTTCTGCAATTGGTAACAAAATACCTAAAGGTCAACTATCCACTATGGACGATGATAATCAAAAAGAAGAGATGGAAAATTTATGGAAGAAAACTCATAAACAAAAACAATTACCTACTGATTATGATATAGAAGATTTAGAAAATGTTAAAAAACATTTCTATGATCTTCAATCTAATCGAAAATTAGAGATGTTAATTACAAATGCAGCTAATAAAGCAGGATATCATTCTCACGAAAGTATTATAATTGCTGATTTAGAAGAAGCTTTTGAAGAATTTTTTGGACATCAAACAGATTATGGAAAGACTAATGCTTCTATTAGAGACATATTATCTCAATAAAAAATATTTCTTAAAATATAAAAAAATTGTTTTGATTTATTTAATATCTTACTCAATACAAAAATTACTTATTAATTCACAAAAGGAGACTAAAATTGAATTTAGTTAAGATTAATTTTTTTAAAAACAAAATTTTTTTTTCCTATTTAATTTTATTAATTTTTTTTATTTTTAATTATTTTATATTTCCAAATGTATATGCTGTTAATTCAAAACAAATAGAAGAAGATTATACAAAACAAAGAGAAACATCTGAATTAGAAACAAAACAACATAAAAGATTATGTGAATATTTTTATGACAAACAAACTATTAAACAAAAATTTGAGTCAATTTTGCAATATTATCAAAAAAAATCCCCACAAAAATCACAAAAATTTAGCGTAAAAATAGTTGAAAAAAATGAAGAAACATTTAGTATAGAAATATCTACAATAGACACAAAAAACTTGAATATAGGTCAAATTATTTTAAATTTATTCAAAAATATAAAAAAAGATGAGGATTTTTCAAAACACAAAGAAAAATTAGAAGAAAATATTTTTACACAAAATGAAAAAATAGTTTTTGTAGGAGGGGAACATATAAAATTTCATTTATATGATTATTTTATATCTTTGTTTGAAGATTCTCATAATTTCAAAAAAAAAATATTTGATTCTAATAAAAATTATGAACAAATAGTTGAAGACATTGCTGAAAATTATTTTAATTATGTTTTTCATATAATTAATATGTTAAAAAAATATCCACTTGAAGATTATTTAAAAATAAAATCAGAAGATAATGGAAAAGATATATATATATCCGAAAGAGATGAAAGTGAAGAAGGCAAAAACTTAAAAAGGACTCAACTATTTAGTTATGAACCTGCTTCTTCTAATTTACAATTTCAAATAGAATTTTTAAATGTTTTTTATAAAATTCAAAAAGAATTGTTTAACGAAATAAACAAAAATTTTTTTCAAGAAGTAGAAGAGATTCTAAAAGAGATAAGTAAAATACAAAAAGAAATAACAATAGAAGATAAAATTGAAGAAATAATAAATAATAATAATCTAAAATGGAAAAATGAATTGAAAAATCTAATTTTAAAACAAAAACTTTTCGAATTCCCTAAATTAAATTCAAGAATTTCGCAATTCGAAACTATTGATAATGATTTTAATTTTTGTCCCAGCATCGAAAAACCAAATAATAAGAAAAATTATTGGCAAAATAAAAAAGATTTGATATCATTTATCGAAAATAGCGAAATCGAATTTAATGATAGAGATTATGGACAAAATAAAAAAGATTTGATATCATTTATCGAAAATAATAAAATCGAATTTAATAATAGAGATTATTGGCAAAATAAAAAAGATTTGATATCATTTATCGAAAATCATAAAATCGAATTTAAAGATAAAATAAAAAATCAAAAGAATAAAATTATTTTGTTCTTAGAAAAAATCCAAAAGTTTTATGCTCAATTAGTTTTTCAAATTTCTTGTTTTGATGAAGATTCAACATATAAAGATAAAATGAAAAAATTGAATTATTTTTTAATCAATAGATTAAACAAAATGGAAGATGATTATTTAAAAAAAATTGATGAAAAAAAAACAAAATTCGAAAAATATATGGATTTTTTAAAAACAGAATTAGAAACTCAAGAAAGAGATATCACGAAAAGATACGAAATTCAAAGCCCAGATATAATTTATTTACAAAAAGTAGATAAATTAATAGATAAATTAAAAGGGAAAGAAGAAAATGATATACAACAACGATTTTTAAATAAAAAAATTAACTTCGAACGTAAAAAAATTTTATCAAAATACGATGAAATTAAAAAATTTATAGAAAAGAATCAACAATATTTAAAATCAAAAGGAACTTCATCAAAATCAAAATTTCAATCATTTATCAATGATTATTGTAGCCTAATATTAGAAAAAAAGGAACAATATGAACAAATTATCGAAAAAATAAAAGAAAAAATAAAAAAAGAAGAAGAAAAACAAAATTCATTAAAAAAAGAAATTTTAGAAGAAATGAACGAATTAAAAGCAATTATATCTATTATTCCTCGAAACTTAAATAAAAAAGATTTTTTGCCCTTCGAAAATATTAAAATGTTTTCAACAAATTTAGAATCTTTACTTTCTGAACAACAAAAAAAAACATTTAATGATGAATCTGAGAAATTAATGAAAAATATAAAAAATGATATTGAAAATAGAGATTTAACCAATTCCTGTTTTTATTCTAAATTTATAAACCTTTTTTTTGGTATCCAATATAATAATATATTTGATATTAAAGATGTAGATAGTTTAGATAGTTTAACTGCGCAAAATATAACTGAAATAGAAAAATTTTTTGAAGATTTAAATCCATCTTTATCAAGTTTAGATAAATTTTTAGAAAAAATTAATAAAAAAATTGAAGAATTGTTTTACAATTTACAAAATAATCCTACTCCTGAACAAATGTTACAAATGATAACAGAAAATCAAGATTTTTTTGATAATCTAAAACAACAATTAAATGATTATACAACGGAAATAGACGAAAAAAATCAAAATTTAACAGAATTAGAACAAAATTTTGAAACAAAAATGGAAAAAAAGTATTCGTTATTAGAGGAGCAAAAAAATAAATTTCAAAAACAAAAAAATTTCTTGATGACGAAAAAAAAAGAATTAATAAATAATAATAATCTAAAATGGAAAAATGAATTGAAAAATCTAATTT
>NZ_VIAE01000005.1 GCF_007821455.1 Candidatus Phytoplasma pini | reverse complement strand
TGAATTCGTCCAATTTTTTGTCAACTTGGGTTATATTATCTTTTAAATGATTGATTTTAATATCGATATATTTTTCTAAATGATCGCTTTCAAGATTAATATGTTCTTTTAAACGATTGCCACTTCGGTTGTTGGATTCTTTTGAAGAATCACGTGTGCAACCCGAAAGTGCAACTGAGAAAATAAACGCGATAAAAAAAACCATCATTACTTCAAATATTTCTGTTAATGTTTCTTTCATGTTATGTTTTTCCTTCTTTCTTTTTGTTTAGTTTTTGGTTATAAAAAAAGACCCTGGAAAGGGTCTTGGTTTTTTAAATGATTGATTGATGTTAGTTTTTTTGTTGCATGATTATTTCAGTTAATTTATCTATTTTTGCATCAATTTTATTTTCTAATATATTTATCTTTTCATCAATTTTATTATCTAATTTATCTATTTTCGCATCTAATTTATTGCAAAAACCCATAACTAATGTGAAAGTAGTAATAATGATTAAGACATTTGCTTGTTGTTTAAAATACTCGACTAAATCAAGTCGATTGTTAACACACGAAGATATAATTAACGCGATAATTAGAATAGAACTTATTATTAAATAAATTTTTTGGCTTAATGATTCTTTCATATTATTTTTTCCTTTTTTTTGGTTTAGGGTTTGGTTATAAAAAAAGACCCTGGGAAGGGTCTTGGGTTTTTAAATGATTGATTGATGTTAACTTTTTTGATGCATAATTATAGCAATTAATTTATCTATCTTTGCATCAATTTTATTATCTAATTTATCTATTTTTGCATCTAGTTTATTAAAATTTTCTTTTAATTCGTCTAATTTTTTGTCAATTTGAGTTATATTATCTTTTAAATGATCACTTTTAAGATTAATATGTTCTTTTAAATGACTGTGATTCATGAAATAAAAACTTATAACTAATGTGATAAAAGCACCAATTATAAAACTAATTATTGGTTTTAATAATTCTTTCATATTATATTCCTTTTTTTTAGTTTATTATTTTGATTTTTCATCGTTGATGGTGAAAAGAGAGGTGATTTGAGATAAGATATCTTCTTTAAATTGTGTTTCGTTTTTTTTATATTCTCTTTCAAATGTCTTTTTTAATTCTTCAGCTTGTTCTAGCATTTCATTATACGTTTTTATTTTAGTTTCTAATATACTGATTTGTGATTTTATATGTGATATTTGTCCGATTAAATCGCTTATTTCGGCGTTTATTTTGTCAAGTTCGGCTTGAATTTTAGTTAATTCATCGTTTTTGTAAATTGGTAAGCCTTGGGTTTGTAATTGGGCTTTTTTGTTTTGTCGTTGTGATTTTAATCGGTTTAACACTGCATATTTTGATTTTAATTCCAATTCTTTTTCTTTGAGTTGTTCACGTAACGACAAAATTTGAGGTACAACCGATTCTTTTTGAGTAATGTATTCCTCACATTGTTTTGTATATTTATTGATATCGTTTTGGTCGTCTTGCAAAATTTTTTCGAGAACTCCCCAACTATTTTTGATTTTGTCGATAGCAGTTTTTGTTTCTGGGTTAAGAGTGTTTAACGATAAAACAGCATTCTCGTCTGATGAAAAGATATAATTTTTGACGCGATCATAATGGTCTTGGGTAACAAAAATTGTAGTCTTTTGCGTTTCAGGTTCGAAATTAGTTTTTGTGATTGATTTAATTCTTCTTGTTTTTTTGATTCTTGTTTGTTTTGATTTTTCGAGTTGTCCAGTGTTTCGTTTAAATTCGCTAATGACTTTTGCTCTCGAGAAACATCATTCTTGCTTGCAAATAAATAAAATATTAAAATTGCTAAACTAATAATAATAAAAAATAGTAAATATTTTTTCATAAAATTCATTCTTTAAGGTCCTTTCCGATAATAGTAGTAAAGAATATCATCATTTAAAGAAATGATTACTCGACTACTATTATATAATTTAATTTAATTAATATTTAAGATAAGTTTTTTTTAAATGACATTAATTGTTATAAAATAAATTATGCAATTTCAAGGCTAGGGTTTTTGTTTCGACGTCTTTGTTCGATGTGGTTTTGAGCTTTATTGAAGTTAGGGTTTTTTTGCTTTAATTCTTGTTTTATATCGGCGCATTCCATAATTTTCAATTCTTTTTTTTCTTCTAACTTGTTTACATCAAATTCTAATTTACTAATTCCGCTAATTTCTTGTTTTTCTATTGTTAATTGTTTACAAAGTTTTACAAAACTATCAAACGTTGCCGATTCCCTGATTATAATTCCTTTAGCTACCTCCCTAGATTTTTGAAATTCAATACTTAATTCATCACTATTTTTTCTCTTTTGATAATCATTTAATTTTTGTTCACGATCACGGTAGTTGGCGTCAAGTTCGGATAAATCACGGTTAATGTCAGCGATATAAGAGTCTAAAGCTGTTTTGGAAAGCATCAAAGGTTGTTCACTGTTTTCTTGGTATGTTCTCGCAAATATACGGTATATATGGTGACCTTCATGAAGACCTAAAGAAACTGCGCTCATTCTTTGTCCCCACTTTTTAGTAACTCCAGGAATTACATCCATCACTTTACTAAAGGCTTTAGCAGGAAAGAAATCGGAAATAACGTCAGCAGCTTTGAAAGCCATATTGCAAATATTACTGAAAGAAGCTCTAGTTACTTCTTGATGAGTTTCCATACGGCTGTGAGCGTCGCGGTATTGTTTTTGCAATTCTTTATAACATTGTTTCATTGCTTCGATCGCTTCCATTTCTTTTTGAATTTCGTCAATTTGTCTTTGACATTCATCTTTTCGTTCTTGAATGGATAATATTTGACTATATAATGAATTTTCACCATATTTTAACTCTTCTTGTTTTTCTTTAAAAAATTTTTTTAATTCTTCAGCTTGTTCTAGCATTTCATTATACGTTTTTATTTTAGTTTCTAATATACTGATTTGTGATTTTATATGTGATATTTGTCCGATTAAATCGCTTATTTCGGCGTTTATTTTGTCAAGTTCGGCTTCTAATCTAGCTTTGTCGTTAAGGGAAGATGATTTTATCGCTTCTTCTTGGGCTTTTGCTTCTTTTTGTTTATCCGTTAATTCGCCTTCTTTTTGTTGTTTTTGTTCTTCTAAAATTTTAATGTTCTGTTCAGTTTCTCCTTTTTGGTGTTTAATTTCAGCAATCTTGGTTTCGATTTGCTTCAAAAGCTGTTCGATTTTTTCTTTTTGTTCTTGGGTTAGTTGTTGGGCTTTATAAAGGTCTTTTAATTCAACTTCGCATTTTTGTAATTCGTCTTTCCACGCAGCTTCGAGTCCTTTGTAATTGTTAAGGACTTCGCCGCAATGGTCAATTGCTTTGTCATATGCGTTGACTAATTGTCCCAAGTGTTTGTTAGATGGGTCTCTTGGTTTGAAAAAGGCTAAATAAATAAAACTGAAAAGACCGATGAAGATTAAAAAATAAATAAAATAGCTTTTCCACGTGGTGGTGTTTTGTTGGTTTTCGTTCCCGTTGCGTGTTCTTTTGAAAAAAAAGTAAACATTGGAGATTACGGTGGCCATGAAAAACCAAGTTAAATAAGAGGAAAATCTTAAGTAAATCTTAATTAAGTCGTAGGGATGGAACATAATTATTTATCTCCTTTCGGTGTATTTTGTTTTGGTGTTGTCGAATTTGTATTACTCGTTAATTTTTGTTTTTTTGTTTCAATATCGTTGATTTGGCGGAGTAATTCAGAATCGATATCATCAAATATTTGATCAATTTCTTTTTTTGCTTGATTAAGTTCTTGGATTTCTTTTTGATCTTTAATTTCTTTGATATCTTTTGTAAATTGAGTGTTAAATTTAATTTTATCTCCTTGGTAGACTTTTCGATTTTGTCTCAAAGGCATAAGTAAAACATCACAATATTGTTCGGTTTTAATGTCATCGTTAAGGATTTTCGCGTCTTCAGCAACAACTGCATTTTTCTTTTTATTCGCTACATATTTAATGTTCTTTAATTCTTCAGAAAGTGTTTTTTTGTTTGCTTCTTGTTTTGGTTCGTTTCGTTTTGGTTTTATTTTTTTCTCGATCTTGTCTAAAATAGAAATGTCAGGAGAAATGTTCATTTTATAAGCTTCTTTTAAATCTTCAATGTTAATTGCATCTCTTATAGGTTCAACTTTACCACGGTTTTGAGCAAAGATGAGGACGGTTGATCTTAAGAGGTTTTCTAAAGTACGATTGGCTTTTTTGAATGCTTGGGTAGGAAGTAATCCTTCCAAAGATTCGTTAATAACATCGTATAAATATTGTTTGGCTTCGTTAGAATACGGATTATCACGTTTTTTGATGAGAAATTCGAAAAACTGTTTTCTTTCTTCTTTGTTGCCTGGTTTTACTTCGATATTGTAAGTGAATCTTGATTTAATGGCTTCGTCGATTTGATCGATGTGGTTGGTCTGCACTGTTCCAAAAGTTTAGACACTTTTTGTTTTTTAAAAAATCTAAATAAAATAAAAATACAATAATTTTTTAATTTTGATAGATAAAAAGACAATATAGGTGTTTTTTTGTTAATTTTTTTCTTATTTACAAAATATATGTTATAATAAAATATTGATATTCAAAATAAATATAATTTGTTTTTTTATTTATCTTAAAATTATTTATTTTTTTGAAATGTTTCAATAATAAATGATTAAAAATCGACTTTTAAATTGTCTTAAATTTTTTTATATTGTATTTGTATTATTTTTAATAAACATATAAATTTGTGTTTGTGTTTTTTATTATTTTTTTTTATGTTTCGTATATGCTGATATATAAAATAAATCGATATCATAATTTATTTGATAATCGGATTTTTTTAATATTATTTTTTTTCTATTTTATCAATATACTTGTCTTTTCTTTTGCAATAGAAATGTAATTATATTTAAAATATTCCTTACTGAGTTTTTAACTTTTTTGAATACTTTACTTTTTATTTTTTGGGTTATTTTGAGTTTATTTTTTTCAAAAAAGTTTCTAATTTTTTATTTTTTTATTTAATGAAATAAAGTTTTTTTATAATAAATATTATAATTTGGCATTATTTTTGTTTTTGAAAATTTTTTTCAAAAAATATTGAATATTATTAAATTAATATAATACTTATTTGATAAATAAATTGCATTTTAGGAATTTTTTTCTTTTTTAATCTATATATTTGAATTTTATTTTTCATTAATTTCAAAATATAAATTCTATTTATTTTTGAAAAAAATTATATTTGTTGTTTCCAAGAAAGATAAAAGATAAATAAAGATAAATGAAGGTGATTTACATTGATTACAAAAACAAAAAATAAATTATTATTAAATATCTTTTTTTTAATTTTTTTTACTTTAATTTTATTATTTGTTTTTCATATTTCGCAAATATCAAACATTATTCAAACATTTTTAGGTATAATTTTATTAGTATTATCAGTTTATTTTATTATTTTACAAGAAAAATTTATTCTTGGAGGTTTAGAAAGTAATTTAATTTTTTTGGATAAAGTTTTTTGGTATAAAAAAGAAACTAAAGAACAAAATTATTTTTTTAGTTCTGGTAATTTTATTATTTTTATACGTTTAATTTTATTTATTTTTATATGTTGTTTGTCTTTTTTTGGCGAAGGTTGGGATTTTTATTTTATTGTTTCGACATTGATATTTAATATCATTTTTTCTTTTGTGTTTAAAAAATTAAAATATTTCGGAATTGAACAAAATTTTATTGTAGATAAATATCCTTCTTTTATAAAAGAAAATAAAAATTATAAATTTTTATTTTCTTCTTTAATTACAGGATTGGCCGTAGGTTTAGGTTGTGGTTTGATTTTCAAAAGCGGAAGTTCTACAGGAGGAACTGATATTATTTTTTTATATTTACGAAAAAAAAACATTGTTGGAAGTTTAGGCGAAGTTTCTTTATTCATAGATGGGATAATTATATTATGTTCTTTTTTTATTGATTTTTCGCGTTGTATTGATAAAAAGAAAAATTTGATAATTAAGTATATTTTTTCTTTTATAACTTTCTTTTTAGTTATAGTAATTTCTAGTTTTATTATTTATCGCACTTGATAATAAAACAATTTTTTTTTGAAATAATAAAATTTTAAATTTTAATATTTTAATGTTAAAAGTTCAAAATTCTAATTTTCTTTATTTTATTAAAAATGAAAATTAGTAATAATTCATAATTATGTTTATATATTATGATAAATAAAAAAAATATTAATTATTAAAGGGAGCTAGAATATATATAATTTAATTTGTTTTTTTATAGAAAATTTTTTGGTTTGTTTTTTTATCAATATTATTATTTTGAGTACAATTTTTGTTTTGATTAAATTTAATAATTATATTGTTTCCATTAAGAAAGTATTTTTTCATTTTTGTATATTATTTTTTATTTATTTTTTTTTAATAAAAAAAAATTTTTTTCTCTCATTAGAATATGATGAAAAGTTTAACGAAAAAATAATTGTTAATAAAAAAGAAGATAATGAAGATCAAAATATAAATTTAAATAATAATTATACAGAAAAATCAAAAAAAACTTTAATTTCAAAAGAAAAAATTAATCTAGAATCTCAAAAAAAAAATTTTTCTACTAAATTTAATAGTATAAAAAAACAATCAAAACCAAAATATATATTTTTAAAAAGAGATTTGAATACTTTAAATGAACAAATTTATATATTAAATATATTAAATAAGTTTAATAATAGAAATTTTGATTCAATATCAACGGATAATCAAATAATAGATTCTTTAAATGAAACAATAATAAATTTACTTATAAATAAGTTTGATTTTATTTTTAATGATTTAAATTTAAATTTTTTTAAACAAAATTTAAGTAAATTTAAAATATATCAAGAACATAATTACAAAGGTGATTTAGTTCATTTTATATTGTTTTATTTTGAAGAAGAATCAGAAAAAGATATTAAATCTGAATTTCCTATTTCTTCGACAACGGCGTTATTACGCGTTGAAATAAAACCTGAAGAACAAAAAATAAGTAAAAAAATTTATGGACAAAATTCAACATTAATTTCCATAATTGATTATGATTATTTTTTAGGCCACAAAATTCAAGAAAAAATATTTTATGATGCTAATAATTTTGCAACAATATTTGCTAATGATACATCTCTTAATTTATCTACTTTTTATAAACTTTGAATAATTATCATTTATAATTAATTTATTTTAAGAGCTAAAATAATGTTGTTTCACAAAAACATTATTTTTTATAAAAACAAAATAATTATTAATTACTCACTTAAATTATTTAAACAGAAATTAAATAAATATTTTTAATCTAATAAAATTAGATTTTTTTAATTTTGGCTAATAATATGGTATATTTTTTGTTGATTTTATGAATAATTATTATATAATAGAAAAGGTTATTTAAATTGGTAGATAAAATTGTTATACTTAAATTATGTGCTTTTGTATTTTATCTAATATTTATCTAATAATAATAGATAAAAAATAATCAAAAAAAGGCAATAAAAAAAGAAGAGGAGTTCAAAAGTAAATGTCGCAAACAAGAAAATTTAGTGGTATTATAAAATGGTTCGATAATCAAAAAGGGTATGGTTTTATTACATCTATAGAACCTTTAAATATGGTAGATGTTGAATCTCAATATGAAGAAAGATTAAATGAGGATGAAAAATCTAAAAAATTTTACCAAACTTGGTCAGACGAGGATCTTTTTTGTCATTACACATCTATAAAATTCAGAGATGGCAAAGAACGTAACGATGGGGACGGGAAAGCAACATTTAAAACTTTAGAACAAAATGATAAAGTGGAATTTATTATTCGTGAAGTAAAAGATCCTAACTCAGGTATATTTAAACCACAAGCTCTTGATATTGTTATCATAAAATAAAAAATATTTATTTTTATTAAAAAAAGACTTTTTGAAAGTCTTTTTTTAATATTTTTAATTTTTTTAATAATTAATAAAACATTAACAAAAGATCTTAATTTTAAAAAAAAGCGATAGAAACATCATTTACAAAACAAAAATTTTTTATTTTATTTTTCAAAATATAGTAAATATTTTTAGAAAAATAGTAAAAAATATTGGTTATGATAATGAAAATAAATTTTTTTTGATAAGAAATTTATCTTTAAAATTAAAAAAGTTTCGAAAAAAAATTTACCTTTTTTAATATTGGATGGAAAAACTCAAATTACATGAGTTTATGATGAAAAAAACAATCTTCTTTATGTTTATTTAATTGTTATTTTTTTGTCCTTGTTAATATACAAAAGATTTTTTGAAAGAATATTTTTATAAAATCTATCATAAAAAATTATTATACAAATCAGTAATTGTTTTATCTTTTATTTTTAAACTAATAAAATATTAGAAATAGATATTATATTTTTTATTAAAACAATTTTGTTTTAAGTACAAAAATCATCAATAAAATTTTAAATTTAAAAAAAACTATTTTCGAAATAATATTCCAAGAGTTGCGTTTTAGACAAAAATATCAATTATTTTTTGCGGTAAAAGAAGATTAAGTAAAATTATTTACGCAATTATTGAAATAAATTTCAATTATTATTGAAAAATTTATCTTTAAAAATATTGAAGATTATTATAATTTATTTATTTTTATATTAATTTTGATTAATTTATCATTTTATTCAAAATAAAACAACAAAAAAGGATTTATGAATTTATGATACGTAAAAAATTGGTCAAAGAAATTACTTCCAGGAATAAAGATTTTTCTAAATGGTACATAGATGTATGTTTAAAATCAGAATTAATAGATTATTCTGATATTAAAGGTTTTTTTATTTATTTACCTTATGGTTATGCTTTATGGGAAAAAATTCAAAAATTTATTGATAAAAAATTAAAAAAAAATAAACATCATAATGTTTATTTTCCTTTATTTTTTACAGAAAAATTATTTCAACAAGAAAAAGAACATATTAGTGGTTTTGCACCCGAAACAATAAAAATTACTCATGTAGGAAACAAGAAATTAGAAAATATTTTAGTTATTAGACCTACTTCTGAAGTTTTATTTTCTCAATATTTTGCTAAGAAAATTTTTTCTTATCGAGATTTGCCTAAATTATTTAATCAATGGTGTAGTGTTGTACGTTGGGAAAAAAACACAAAACCTTTTTTAAGAAGCAAAGAGTTTTTGTGGCAAGAAGGTCATACTGCTCATTCTTCTTCTGAAGAGGCCTTAAAAGAAAATTTTTATATTTTGGATTTATATAAAAAATTAGGAAAAGAACTTTTAGCAATACCATTTGTTTCAGGTCGTAAAACTAATTTAGAAAAATTCAATGGAGCAGAAATAACTTACTCAATTGAAGCTTTAATGAATGATAATCAAGCTTTGCAAGCGGGAACTTCTCATTATTTAGGTCAAAGATTTGCTAAAGCTTTTCAAATTAAGTTTCAAAATACTGATTTAAAAAAAGAATTTGTTTATCAAACTTCATGGGGGATTTCTAGTCGTTTAATTGGAGCTGTTATCATGATTCATGGAGATGATGAAGGATTAGTGATGCCTCCTTATTTAGCTCCGATACAAATTGTTATTATTCCTTTACAACCTAAAAACGAAAGGGTTGTTGCAGAAGCAAAATATTTTTATCAAAAATTGAGAAAAAAATATTCTGTTTATTTAGACGAACAAGATAAAAATGTTGGTTGGAAATTTAGTTTTTATGAATTAAAAGGAGTTCCTATAAGGTTAGAAATTGGCTTTAAGGATATAGAAAATGAAGAAATTACCGTTTTTACTAGATATAATTTACAAAAAAAAGTTTATTCTAAAAAAATATTATTTCAAAATATTCCTTTGTTATTAGAAGAAATTCATCAAAAAATGTTTCAGAAAGCTTTTGAACATTTACAACAAAACATTTTTATAGCTAAAAGTTACGAAGATTTTAAATTTTATTTAAAACAACGTCAAGGTTATATTAAAATGAGTGTTCATGAAAACGAAGCAGAAAAAATTATTAAATTAGAAACAGGAGCAACTGCAAGAGTAATATTGGATGAAGAGTTGATTACAACTATATGCCCTATCACTCGTAAAAAAGCAACTCAAACTATTTTATTTGCAAAAGCTTATTAAGATTATATGAATTAATATGATATTATTTCTTTTAATCTTTTAAATAGATATTTTTATTATAAATTTATTTCAAAATATTTCTCTGAAATAAATAAAGATGGCATTTGATTATTAACAATGAATAATTTTGATTTTAAAGTATTTAGTTTTCAGAATTTTATGAAATGATTTTCTAAAATTTTTTTAAAAACAATAATCAAATAAATTAATTAGGAATTCATTAATTATTGTATGATAAAATATTGCTGATGTGGCGAAATCGGTAGACGCACTTGACTCAAAATCAAACGAGTTTATACTCATGTCGGTTCGAGTCCGACCATCAGTACCATAAAAAATTAATTATAATGTTTTTAAAAATATAATCACATGAGAAAAAAATTTTTGATGTGATTATATTTTTTATATTTGAAATTTTTTGGGAGTTTTTAAAAAATTAGTAATAAAAGAGTATAAAAAATATGTTTTTGGATCAATTTGATTTTTTTAAAAAAGAATTACAAAAATCTTTTTGTAATGATTTTGAACTTGAGGTAGTAAAAGTTTACATAAAAAATAATCTTTGGGTTTTATATATTTGTTCAAAGGTTAAATTTGAAAATCTTGAAAAATTAAAATTTTTTCGAGATAAATTAAAATATTTTCTTTTAGAAAAAACTAATACTTTAATTAAGAATTTAAATTTAGATTTTGTTTTTTTAGGAGAATTAAAAGAATTAGGAGAATTATTAAAAAAAGAAGAAAAATCAGCGAATTATTATGATTCGGAAAAAAATATTTTGAACGAAGAATTAAAAAGAGATAAAAATATATCTTCACAAAATTCTGAAAAAAATTCTTTAAATCAAAATAACAATAATATTTCTCTTAAGGAAGTGACTTTTGATGAAATTCCTTTTTCGATAAGTGAGATAGGTGATTTTAAAAAAAATAATAATTTGTTCAAGATAAAAGGTTTTGTCCAAGGTGTTTCTTTCAAAACAACTCAAAATAATAGTATTTTGTTTTCTTTTTATTTATTAGAGCCAGAAAAAAAACAAGATTCTATTGAATATAGAGTCTTTCTAGATAAACAAAAATTTCAACAAGTTAAAAAAGATTTACAAACAGGTCGTTTAGTTCAAATTCTTTCTTCAATTTTTATTTCTAAAGATAAAACTTATTACTATTTGACATTTGATACAAAAAAACTATCATCAGACAATAACATTTATAAAATTTTAAATAATGTTCCATTAAATTTTCTAAGAATGGATGATTATTTACCCGAAGATCAAAGACGTATTGAATTTCATGTTCATACTAAAATGTCTAATTTAGATGCAACAACAAGTGCAAAAGATTATATTGAAATTGCTGAAAAATGGAAACACAAAGCTATTGCTTTTACAGATTATAATGGTATTTATGAATATCCAGAAATTAATAAATCTATTCAAGGTAAAAAAATTAAACCTATTTTAGGTATTGAAGTGGATTTTGTAGAAGATAAAAAACCTGTTTTTGTTACTAATCAATCAATAGATAATAATATATTTGAGTCAGAAAATTTTTTTTTAAAAAATCATAATTATGTGGTTTTTGATTTGGAAACGACAGGTCTTTCTCCGAAAAGAGATCAAATTATTGAAATATCAGCCATAAAAATAGAAAATGGTAAAATAGTTAATAATAAAATTTTTGAACAATTAATTAATCCAAAAAGAACAATAAATCAAAAAATTACTGAATTAACTGGTATTAAAAATGAAGATATTGTAGATAAACCAACTATTGATCAAATTTTACCAGAATTTTTAAAATTTATCGAAGGTTATGTCCTAATAGCTCATAATATTTCTTTTGATATTGGTTTTTTAGAATCCAAAATACAAGAATTAAATTTATATTTTAAAATACCTTTTTTTATAGATACTTTGACTTTAGCTCAAAAATATTTTCATGAAAAAATTAAATTTTTTTCTCTAAAGAGAATAGCTAAAGCTCTTAAAATCAAAGAAGATTACGATGGCGAATACCATAGATCTTTATTTGATGCACGTATAACTGCTTTGATTTTTATAAAAATGTTAGATGAATTAGAAGAAAAAAATATTTTACGTTTTCATGATTTAAAAGATCCATTATCAGAAAAATTTGTAAGATCTTATAATGTGAATATTTTAGTCCAAAATCAAGTAGGTTATCATAATTTATTTCGTTTGTTAAGTGATGCATTAACAAAAGATTTTTATAAAAAACCAAGATTTTTAGAATCTAATTTCGAAAAATATCGACAAGGATTATTATTAGGTAGCGGCGGTTTTGAAGGAAAAGTTTTTGAAACAGCTTTATATTTTGAGGATAAATTAAGCGAAGTTATTTCTATTTATGATTACATCGAAGTTCAACCTATTTCAACTTATAAACATATTATTTGTGATTTAGGAAGCTATGAAGAAAATAAACAAATTATTGATGGTACTAAAATTATTCAAGAAACAATTTTAAAAATTATTAAAGAAGCCCGGAAACAAAATAAAATTGTTATTGCTACAGGTGATGTGCATTATTTACATCCTTACGAAAACATTTATAGAGAAATTTATATTAATGCTAAATTAGTAGGCGGCGGATTACACAAATTATCTAGATATGATTCCGAAAATTTGCCTGATAATTATTTTTTAACAACTCAGGAAATGTTGGATTCATTTTCTTTTATCGAAGATGAAAAAATAATAAAAGATATAGTTATTACGAATACTCATTTACTTAATAATAAAATTGAACAAATTAATATGTTTCCAAAAGAACTTTTATCATTACCAGATGATTCTTTTGCTGATAATTTAAAAGTTCCTAGTATACGAAAAGAATTGAAATTTTTAATCCAAAAAAGAATAGAACAAATTTATGGTAAAATATTACATCCTTTTGTTCGTCAAAGAGTAGAAAAAGAGTTAAAAAGTATTATTGGTAATAATGATGAAAATACAAAAAATAATCAAGTTATTTCTCCTATTTATTATTTAACATATCTTTTGGTTCAAAAATCTCTTCATAATCAATATCCTGTTGGTTCTCGTGGCTCTATCGGTTCATCTTTAATAGCTACTATTTTAGAAATAACTGAAGTTAATCCCTTAAAACCTCATTTTCGTTGTAAAAAATGTCATTATACTGTTTTTGATTTAACACCAGAGCAAAAGAAAGATTCAGAATATCAAAAATATATGAAAATATATATCGATAATTATCAAACAAAAGATGAAAATAATTATGATATTTTAAATAATATATTGTCAGGTTATGATTTGCCAGATATGAATTGCCCTTTTTGTTTAGAAAAATTTTATAAAGATGGACAAAATATCCCCTTTGAAACTTTTTTAGGATTAGAAGGCAATAAAACACCTGATATTGATTTAAATTTTGCAGGTGATTACCAAAGTAAAGCACATGATTATATTAAAGAATTATTAGGTGAAGAACATGTTTTCAGAGCAGGCACTATTCAAACAGTAGCAAAACAGAATGCTTATGGTTATGTTAAGGGTTTTATTGAAAATAAAAAAATAAAAAATAAAATACGTTCTCCTTTTGAAATCAATAGAAGATCTATTATGATTGAAGGCGTGAAACGTTCTACTGGTCAACATCCTGGTGGGATAATCGTGGTTCCTAAAAAACATTCTATTTATGAAGTTACTCCGATTCAATTTCCTGCAAATGATACAACATCTTCATGGAAAACTACTCATTTTGATTATCATTCTTTTGAATCAAATCTATTTAAAATAGATATTTTAGGACATGATGATCCTATTTTGATTAAATTTTTTATGGATTATGCTAGTCAAAAACCTGAAACATTTAATTTCAAACGTTATCAAGATATTCCTATTGATGATCCTAAAATTTATGAATTATTTTCAGGAGAATTAAAACTTAACGAAGATAAAACAGCTATTACTACTTTAGCAATTCCAGAATTTGGCACTTTGTTTGTACAAAATTTATTAAAAACTATTTATAGAAAGACACGAAAAACTTTTACTTTTGCTGATTTAGTGAAAATTTCTGGTTTTTCACATGGTACTGATGTTTGGGTTTCTAATGCTTTAGATATTCTTAATCAAGAAGGAGATTTTCGAAATTACAATATTTCTTTTGATGATGTTATTGGCTGTCGAGATGATATTATGACTTATTTAATTAATAAAAATGTTAAAGCTTCTTTAGCTTTTGAAATTATGGAATTTGTCCGCAAAGGAAAACAACATGAGGATGAGAATAAAAAAACATGGGAAAGTTTAATTAATGATTGTCGAACTGTAGTGCCAGAATGGTATTTTAAATCAGCATTTAAAATCAAATATTTATTTCCTAAGGCTCATGCTGTTGCTTATGTTTTGATGGCTGTTCGTATTGCTTGGTTTAAAGTCCATCATCCTTTATTATTTTATAGTGGTTTTTTTTCTCAAAGAGTTGAACATTTTGATTATTCATTAATGTTGAAAAATATTAATGAAATTAATATCAAAATACAAAAATTTAAAACAAGAAAAGATAATCTTTCTGTTAAAGAACGTGGTTTAATGAATACTTTAGAAAATATCGTAGAAATGCAAAAAAGAGGGATTTGTTTTTTGCCTATTGATTTAAATTCTTCAGATAAAAACGAATTTCTAATTATAGAAGAAGAAAAAGCTTTAAGGATTCCTTTTATTGTGATAGATGGTTTAGGTGAAGTAGCTGCTAATAAAATATTAGAAGCAAGAAAAGAAAAATTATTTACTCAAAAAGATTTTGCAGAGAGAGTTAAAATTAATAAAACTATTATGGGAAAATTTAAAGAAGAATTTAATTTAATTGATAATTTGCCCTTCGAATAATATATTTTTTATATAATGAAATTATAAAAATATTTAAATATTATGAATTCCTACATTATAATATAAATGTATATGTTTTTTATTGTTTAGTTTAGTAGTTGGGTTCGTTAATTAATAATTATATATATAGTAATAAAATTGGAAGAGGTATTGATATTATGATAAAAGTTATCGTTATTGGTTGTACTCATTCAGGAACAGCAGCAGTTAAAACAATGATAAAAAATTGTAGCGATGTTAAAGTAACTATTTATGAAAAAAATGATAATGTTTCCTTTCTTTCTTGCGGAATAGCTTTATATATTGGTGGTGTTGTTAAAGATAAAAAAGGTTTATTTTATTCAAATCCGGAAGAATTATCTCAGATAGGTGCTAATGTTAATTTAAAACATGAAGTTTTAGAAGTTGATTTAGAAAATAAAAAAATTTTAGTTAAAAACTTAATCAATAATAAGGAATTTATTGATAATTTTGATAAATTAGTAGTTTCTACAGGATCATGGCCAGTGATTCCTAAATTAGAAGGTATTAATTCTGAGAATGTTTTTTTATCTAAAAATTTAGAACATGCGAATAAAATTATTCAATATGCTTCTAAAGTAAAAAAAATTTCGGTTATAGGTGCTGGATATATAGGAGTAGAATTAGCTGAAGCTTTCCAAAAACAAAATAAAGAAGTTACTTTAGTAGATATGCAAGATAGGATTATGTCTAAATATTTAGATCCAGAATTTACCAATCGTGCCGAAAACATTTTTACACAAAATGGTGTTCGATTATTTTTAGGCCAAAAAATAATGGGTTTTCAAACAAAAAATGGATTAGTGACTCATATTCAAACAGATAAAGATATTTTCGAAACAGATATGGTAATAATGTGTATTAGTTTTGTTCCTAATACATTATTATTTGATAATAAGTTAAAAAAAACTGTGAATGGTGCTTTAGAAGTTAACGAATTTTTACAAACTTCACATCCTGATGTTTATGCTTGTGGAGATTGTACTAATGTTTATTATAATCCAATAAGTTCATCAATATATATTCCTCTTGCAACTAGTGCTATTCGTATGGGAACTATTATAGGTTTAAATATAAAAGAAAATAAACAAAAATATTTAGGTACACAAGGAACAAGCGGAATACAAATTTATGATTTGAGCATTTCTTCTACTGGACTTACTGAAAATGTAGCTAAAAGTTTGGACATTAATTATGATTCTGTTTTAATTAAAGATGCTAATAGACCAGAATTTATGCCTGAATATAATTCAGCTTTATTAAAAATTGTTTTTGATAAAAAAACACGTTGTATTTTGGGTGGTCAGATTTTATCTACTTCGGATTTAACAGAAAAAATGAATACTTTAAGTGTTTGTATTTATAAAAAAATGACAATGGATGAATTATCTTTTGTTGATTTCTTTTTTCATCCACATTTTAATAAACCTTGGAGTTTGTTGAATTTAGCTGGTTTAAAATCTTTGATTAATTGAACACATTCTTAGATAATGTATTTTATAAAACTATGTTTAATTGATAAACATAGTTTTTATTTTTATAACTTGCTAAATATTTTATTAATTTAATTTTTTAATATTATCTATTTTAGAAAGGTACTTAAGGGTTTATATAATAATGTTATTTAATTTTTTTAATTATTCTTATAGATATTTAAAAAAAATTCAAAAAATAGCTAATGACATAGCAAAATTAAGAGATTCTAATTTTCAATTAAAAGATGAAGATTTTCCTAAAGAAACACAAAAATTTAAAGAACTCTTTCGACAAGGTACTTCTTTAGATGAATTATTAATACCAGCTTTTGCTTTAGTATGTGAAGCTTCTAGAAGAGTTACTGGGTTAATACCTTATCATGTTCAGTTATTAGGAGCTATTGTATTACATCGTGGAAATATTGCTGAAATGAAAACAGGAGAAGGAAAAACTTTGACTTCTGTTATGCCTGCTTATTTAAATGCTTTAAGCGGTAATAGTGTTCATATTGTTACTGTAAATGAATATTTAACTATTCGCGAATCGAAAGGTCATATAGGAGATATTTTTCGTTTTTTAGGTATGTCCGTTGGTTTAAATTTAAAAGAATATACATTAAAAGAAAAACAACAGGCTTATGCCTGTGATATTCTTTATTCTACAAATAGTGAATTAGCTTTTGATTATTTAAGAGATAATATGGTCACAGATATTAATAATTTATTAATGACTAGAAAATATAATTATGCTATTATTGATGAAGTAGATTCTATTTTGATTGACGAAGCTCGAAATCCTTTGATTATTTCTAGTTCATCTAATAAAGAACAAAGATTTTATCGTGATGCTAATCGTTTTGTTAAAACTTTAAAAGAAAATCATTACATAATTGATTTAGAATCTAAAACTATTGAATTAACAGAAGAAGGAATTAAAAAAGGTGAATCCTTTTTTCAAATGAATGATTTATACACACAAGATAACTATATTTTATTACATTATATTAAAAATGCTTTAAAAGCTTGTTTTATTATGAGAAAAAATGTAGATTATTTAGTCGATAAAGATCGAGTTTTGATTATTGATCAATTCACAGGAAGAGTTTTACATGGTTCCCAATTTAGCAATGGACTACATCAAGCTTTAGAAGCTAAAGAAGGTTGTACAATTAGAGAAGAAACAGATATTTTAGCTACAATTACTTATCAAAATTTTTTCCGTCTTTATGCAAAAATATCAGGAATGACAGGAACGGCTAAAACAGAAGAAAAAGAATTTTTAAGTATTTATAAAACAAAAGTAATTACTATACCTACTAATAAACCTATTATTAGAGAAGATTCACCTGATTTTGTTTTTCTTACTTTAGATGATAAATGGGAAGCTTTATTAGATGATATTGAAGAAAGATATCTCAAAAAACAACCTGTTTTGATTGGTACAGTTTCTGTCGATGTATCAGAATTAATTTCCAAAAAATTAAAAAAAAGAAGAATTCCTCATGAAATTTTAAATGCTAAAAATCATTTTAAAGAAGCTGAAATAATTGCTAAAGCAGGAAATAAAAGTTCTATTACTATTGCGACTAATATGGCTGGTCGGGGAACTGATATTCGTTTAGGAGAAGGAGTTGTTGAGTTAGGCGGTTTAGCTGTTTTGGGTACAGAAAGGCATGAATCTCGTAGGATTGATAATCAATTAAAAGGTAGAGCAGGACGTCAAGGAGATCCTGGTTTTTCTCGTTTTTTTGTTTCAGGAGAGGACGAATTAGTAAAAAATTTTGGCGGAAATAAAATTAAAAGTTTAATTTCACTTTTACAAAAAACTAAAACAGATGACAAATCTGTTTCTTCAAAGATATTTACTCGTTTTTTCATTAATTTACAAAAAAAAATAGAATCTTCTAATTTTGATTACCGAAAATTTGTTTTACAATTTGATTCCGTAATAGGTTTACAAAGAGATATTATTTATAAACAAAGAAGATCAATTTTAACTTCTCAGAATCCAGAAGAATTGTTATTAGTTATTATTGAAAAAACATTAGAAGAAAAAATTACATCATTTTATAGAAATAAAAAAAATCTTTTAGATAATAATAATTTAAAAGATTTTATTGAAAATTTAGAAAATTTATTTTTTTTACAAAAATTTTTTTCTATAGAAGATTTGAATAAATTAACAAAAATTTATTCTAGCGAAAATAATCTTTTTGTAAAGATAGTGAAAGAAATGTTTTTTGAGAAATCCAAAAATATTTTACAAGAGAGAAAACAAAAATTAGATCAAGTTGATAAAAATTATTATTCTAATATTTTAATAACTATTATGTTACGTAATATCGATATTCATTTTAAGAATCATAATTCTGATATGAATACATTAACTAAAAGTATTAATTTTGTAAGTTATGGACAACAAAATTCTTTAATTGTTTATCAACAAAAAGGACAAATGTTTTTTAATCAAATGATTAAAGATATTTCTTATAATATTACACAAAATATTTTAAAATTTGATTTTTTAAAAGAAATATTAAGAAAAATAAAATATAATGTTGATTATTCTAATGATGCAGATAAGTTATCTTCTGACAAAATTAAAAAAAATAATAGAAATACAAAAAAACCTTGGAATTAATTTATTCGAAAAATAACTGGGAGAAATTATTTAATGGAAAGGTATGAAATTAATAATATTTTAGCAAATTTAACAACAAGTTTAATTACTATTGAAAAAAAAATAAATATTTCCGAAAAACAAAAAGAAATATCTAAATTAATTAAAATGATGGAAGATTATTCTTTTTGGAAAGGAAATGTTAATTCAATTAATTTAGCACAAGAGTTACATAAATTACAAGAAAAAGTTAAATTGTTTTTAGATTTTAAAAAAAAAATCGAAGATTTAGTTTTTTTGTTTGATTTAAGTGAAGATAATAGCCCAGATTTTTTTTTATTAATTAAAGATTTAAAACAAGTTGTTAAGGAATTAAAAAATTTTGAAATAGAAACTTTGTTAAATCAAACTTATGATCAAAATAATGCTATTTTAATTTTGCATTCTGGAGCTGGTGGCACAGAATCTCAAGATTGGTGCGAAATTTTATTTCGTATGTATCAAAGATATTCTCAGAGAAAAAATTTTAAAATTCAAATTTTATATTTAAATCAAGGCGAAGAAGCAGGAATAAAAACAGTAAGTTTATTAATTCAAGGATTTTATGCTTATGGATATTTAAAATCCGAAAAGGGTGTTCATAGATTAGTTAGGATTTCTCCTTTTGATTCGAATTCTAAAAGACATACTTCTTTTGTTTCTTGTGAAGTTTTACCAGAAATCAACGAAGATATTAAAATTGATATTAAAGATGAAGATATAAGGATAGATGTTTTTCGCAGTAGTGGAGCAGGCGGTCAACATGTAAATACAACTGATTCCGCGGTTAGAATTACTCATTTTCCAACAGGTATAGTTGTTAATTGTCAAAATGAAAGGAGTCAAATTAAAAATAGAGAACAAGCGCTTCGTATTTTAAAAACTAAATTATTACAATTAGCTATAGAAAAGAAAAAAGAAAATGAAAATATTACTAAAGAAGAACAAAAAGATATTAGTTGGGGACATCAGATCAGAAGTTATATTTTTCATCCTTATCAAATGGTTAAAGATCATCGTACTAATTGTGAAATTTTTCAAATTGATTTAGTGATGGATGGTTATTTAGATAATTTTATCAATGCTTTTTTAAAACAACAAAATAATTAAAATTAAAGTAAATAGTAAACCAAGATATTAATAGAGCAAAGTTAAAAAATTAATTTTTTTTATTTTAATTTGAAAATTTGACTAAAAAAAAGATAGTAATGATAATATTGAAAAAAAATAATATATATAAATGGCTTTTTCTTCTAGTAAATGATTTTATTTTAATTTTAACTATTTATTTTATTACATTTGGAATGGAGATAAATTTAGGTGGTATTGATGGATTATCTTTGTTTACAACCCAAATTTTAAAATTATTTCCTTTTATCGATCAAAAAATAAATAATACTGAAATTCAAATTTATTTTATGTTTTTTTATCATATACTTTCTTTATTTTTAGGTTATAAATTTTTTGGACGAGATTTTATTTTCAAAACAACTTTATTAGTTTTAGTTTTAAATATTGGTTGTTTTGTTTTAGAACAAAAAATCGGAAAATCTTCATTATTAAAAACTTTTTTAATTGATTATATTGGTATTAAATGTGATTTTATTAACGTAATAATAATTTCTATATTAAGTGGTTTTTTGATCGGTTATGCTCTGAGTAATATTTATAATTGTGGTTATACAACAGGTGGATTAGATATTATTCAAAAAATTTTAAAAAAATATTATCGTATAAATTTTATTATTATTTTATTTTTGACTGATGGCGTTATTATTTGTTTTTCTTCTTTTTTAACTAGTTTAGAATATGGTACTAATATATCAAAAATTTTAATTTCAATATTAGTAAGGATTTTTAGTTCTTTTTTATCTTTATTTATTGTTGGTTTTATTATGGAAAAAAGAATTTTAAAAGTTTATGAAATAATTTCGAAATAAAATCATTATTTTAATTATTTTTATTTTTGCTTTTTAAAATATTTTTTTATAAAAAAACATCATAGAAAGATTAAACAAATTAATGTTATGTACAAAGACGGATTTTTAAAAGTAGAATTAGCAACACCTCCAATATATACTGGCAATCCTTTCAAAAATGCTCAAAATATAATTTCTGTTTTGAATAAAACCCAAGCTAGTTTTGTTTTGTTTTCTGAATTATGTTTAAGCGGTTATAAATCTAAAGATTTATTTTTTGAAAAAACATTTTTAGAAGAAAATTTAAAAGCTTTAAGTTTTATGATACAAAATAATATTTTTGAAGGTATTTATTTAATCGGAATGCCTTTTTCTTTTCAAGAAATTCTTTTTAATGTAGCGATAGTTTTACAAAAGAATAAAATTTTAGGCATTGTTCCAAAACAAACTATACCTAATTATAAAGAATTTGATGAAAAAAGATGGTTTCAGTCAGGAAAAATAATTCCAACACAAGTTATTGATTTTTTAGATCAAAAAGTTCAATTTGGTAATATTTTATTTAAAAACAAACAACAAGATATTGTTTTTGGTGTAGAAATTTGCCAAGATTTATGGAATATTGAATCTCCTAGTGATTTATTAGTTTTGAATGGAGCGCATTTAATATTCAATTTATCTGCTTCCACAGAACATATTGGCAAATCTCATTTGCGTAAAATGGCCGTTGTTGACCATTCACGTAAACATATTGGAGGTTATTTTTACACTAGTAATGGAGTTACGGAGTCATCTGATGATATTTTATTGTCTAATCATAAAATTGCTGCTATGTTAGGAGATGTTATAGGAGAAAAGGATTTATCTACAATAGATGATAGTTTAATAGTAGATGTTTCAATAGATACCATTAAATATCAAAGAAGAATAGATACTACTTATGGAGATCAAATTATAGGAAAGAAATTACCTTTTTTTATTTCTTATTTTGATTTAAATGAAGTTGATGTTTATAAATTTGAAGATGATAATTTTAATTCTAAACCTTTTGTTTCTAAAGACGGATTAAAAGAACAATTACAATTAATTAATAAAATTCAAATTCTATCTTTTAAAAATAAATTATCTTTTATTCCAGATATATTAGTGATTTTCGAAATGAAAGAAAGATTAAATGAATTTTTAACATTTTTAAATATAATTCAATCTTTTTCTTTAGCTCATAAATCATTAGAAAAATTATTTGTTATTTTAAGAGAAAAAGATTTTCAAGATAAAACTTTATTGGTGGATGTCCAAAACATTTTAATTGATTGCGGAATCAATAATTTAATATTAAACGAAAATGAAAATTATTTTTCAGAAAATATTAAAAATTTAATAGAAAAAAAATATAAATTAGGATTTTTTAATAATAATCTTACTTCTCAACCTAATAAGTTATTTTTAGAAAGCGATAATCTTTCCGAGATTGCTTTAGGTCAATTTCAAAAAGATTATTCTACAGATTATGTTTATAATATGAATATTGGGTTACCTAATACTTTGATGGTGGAATTAATTCGTTTTCATTTAGAAGAATCGAAAATAATTTCAATAAAATCATCTACTCAAAAAAAATATTTAAAAAAAATTGAAGAATTTTTAACACAAAAAATAATTATAGAAGATTTTATTTTGTTTTATCACTTAAATCATAATTTTAATAAAAAACAAATAGCTTTTTTATTGCAAAAAATTTTTGTTTTGCCTTTTGAAGATAGTTTGAAATTAGTAAAAGTATATATTTATGATTTTTATAATAGTCAATATAAAAGACAAATAATATCTTCAGGTCCTAAAATTACATTATATAGTCTGTCTCCTCGAACAGAGTTGAAATTATCTATTGATGTAAGAAGGCAAGAGGAATAAAAATTATATTAATTAAGATTCGAATATGAAAAAAAAAATAATTGTTGCATTGTCCGGAGGAGTAGATAGTAGTGTTGCTGCTTTACTTTTATTACAAAAAGGATATGATGTAGAAGGTGTATTTATGCGCAATTGGGATAGCGCTTTGAATTATGATATTCAAGGTAATCCTTATTTGCGTCATCTTGTTTGTCCTCAAACACAAGATTATCAAGATGCTTTAAAAGTAGCTCAACAATTGAATATTAAATGTCATAAAGTAGATTTTTCTCGAGAATATTGGGAACAAGTTTTTGTTCCGTTTTTAAATGATTTAAAAAAAAATTTAACTCCTAATCCTGATGTTTTGTGTAATAATAAAATTAAATTCTCGATTTTTGTTAAATATGCAAAAAAATTTAATCCTAATTTTATTGCTACTGGACATTATGCTAAAATTAATTTTCAAAATAATAAATATATTTTGACAAAAGCTAAGGATCAAAACAAAGATCAGACTTATTTTTTATCTCAATTAAATTCTAAACAATTAAAAAAAATCATTTTTCCTTTAGGAAATTTGACTAAAAAAAAAGTTAGGGAAATAGCTTATAAAGAAAATTTGATTACTGCTTTAAAAAAAGATTCTACAGGAATTTGTTTTATCGGAGAAAGAAATTTTTTTACTTTTTTGAATAATTATTTATCTTTAAAAAAAGGCTTTATTAAAACTATGAATGGTGTTGTAATGGAACAAAAACATGATGGTGTCATTAAATATACTATTGGCCAAAGAAAAGGTTTGAAATTGAAAGTATCTAAAGAAAATCAAGCACCTTGGTATGTGGTAGGGAAAGATTTAAAAAAAAATATACTTTATGTAGATCAAAATTATGATAGTCCTTTTTTATATAGTGATTCTGCTTTAGTTATTAATGTAGTTTGGAGAAGTTATGGTATTTTTCAAAATCATGGTAAAATAAAAATGATGGCAAAGTTCCGTTATCGACAACTTGATCAAGATGTTGAATTGAATTGGTTAGATAAAAAAACAATTAAAGTTTATTATCCTCAAAAAATTAAGTCAGTAACTCCTGGTCAAATTTGTGCTTTTTATAAAAATGATTTTTGTTTAGGCGCTGGTGTTATAAAAGAAGTTTATTCGCAAAATAAAAAAATATTTTGTTGAATATATTTGTGAAATAATTTTTTGAGTTAAAATTTAAATAAAATAATAAGATATTTTATGAATTGCAAATGAAATTTATATATCTTTATTAATTTTCATCTTATATATATTTCAAAATATCATTTGAAAAAAAGATTTTTTTTTCGAGTACAAAATATTAAGATAAAATATGTCTTTGTTTTATTATATGATTAATATTGATTTAATTTAATTTTGTTAAATAATATAATATCATTCTATATTTTATTGACCAAATTGATGAGGTGTTTTTTATTAATAAAAAAGGATTAAATATTAATATACAAAACGAAAATATTTTATATAAGGAATTTATACAGAAAGTTAAAGAGTATATTTTTCAAAAAGATGTTTTAGATAAAATTCATCAAGTTTATTTATTTTCTAAAGAAAAACATTCTAAACAAAAAAGAGAAACAGGCGAAGATTTTATTGTTCATCCTCTTTCGGTAGCCAAAACTTTAGCTGATTTTCATAGTGAACCAAATACTTTAATGGCAGGTTTGTTGCATGATATTTTGGAAGATACAGATTTAATTTTTGAAGAATTAAGAAAATTTGTTGGCGATGATGTATCTTATATAGTAAAAAAAGTTACTAAATTATCAGAATTAGTTTTTGATCAAGAACAAAGACAAATCGAAAATCAACAAAAAATGTTTTTAGCTATGGCAAAAGATATTAGAGTTGTTTTGATTAAAATAGCTGATAGACTACATAACATGCAAACTTTATATATAATGAGATCTGATAAACAAATACGTATTTCAAAAGAAACTTTATCTATTTATGCACCGTTGACTCATCGTTTATGTCTTTTTCAAATTAAATCACAGTTAGAAGATTTATCTTTTAGATATATTAATCCAAACGCTTATTATCATATTTCTCATTTGATCAGTATTAAAAAACAAGAAAGAGATAAAACAATTAATAAAATTATTCAAAATATCACTCTTTTATTGCGTCAATCTCATATCGAAAATTTTTTAATTAGTGGCCGTAGCAAAAATATTTATAGTATTTATAAAAAAATGCAAAAGAGACATGTTAATTTTGAGGAAATTTTTGATTTATTGGCTGTGCGTATTGTAGTTAAAAATGTAGATTTATGTTATCGTTGCCTAGGTATTATTCATGCTAATTATTCTCCTCTACCTTCAAGATTTAAAGATTATATTGCTGTTCCGAAATCAAATTTATATAAATCTTTACATAATACTGTTTTGTCTAAATATGGTTTATTCGAAGTACAAATTAGGACAAAAGAAATGAATGAAATGGCAGAAAGGGGTATTGCTGCTCATTGGAGTTATAAAGAAAATACTGAATATTCAAGACAAAAAAAACAATTAGAAATTGTTCAAAAACTTAGATGGTATAGAGATTTAATTCAAATAACCAAAGATTCTAAAAATCATTTTCCTCAAAATTCTAAAGATTTTGTTGATACAATTAAAAATGATATTTTAAGCGAAAATGTTTATGTTTTTACTCCAAAACACGAAGTTTTTGAATTAACTAAAGGTTCTACAATTATTGATTTTGCTTTTCGCATTCATTCTTCTATTGGGTTAAGAACCATAGGTGCTATTGTAAATGGCAAAATTACTCCTCTTTCTTATGAATTAAAAAATGGTGACATCATCACTATTAAAACTAGTAAAAATATTTCTAAAATTAATAGAGAATGGCTTCGAATAGCCAAAACTAATTCTGTTAAAAAAAATATTAAAAAAATTCTAAACAAACGCGAACAAGATCAAAAATTATATTTTATTACTAAAGGAAAAGAAATTTTAGAAAAAGAATTATTAAAGCATAAAATAGAATATAAAATAGATCAATGTTGTATTTTAAAACATTTTAGCAAGCGAGAAACTTTCAGTAGTAATGATTTTTATTTTAATATTGGCAATAAAAAAATTTCTGTTGCCAAAGTTGTAGAATTTATAAGTTCTCAAAATTTATCGAAAGAAAATTCGTTAGAAGAAAAAATATCTAAAAATTATAACAAAGAAAATATTAAAAATAAAACAGTTATTTTAATCGAAGGTTTAGATAATGTTAAAATAAAATTCGCTAATTGTTGTAATCCTATTTTTAATGAAGAAATTATTGGGTTTATATCAAAAGAAAAAAGTGTTAATATTCATCTTAAAGATTGTTTTAATTTAAAAAAATGCGATCAGAATAAAATTTTATCTGTTAGTTGGGCTGATCATTCTAAAACAAAATATATTAGTTGGCTTGTTATCGTAGGAAGTTATAGTTCTATTCTTTTAACTCAAATTAACAATAAATTGAATATTTTAGGAATTGATATTTTAAAATTAAATATCATTAATAATAATAAATTATCTGAAACAATTATTCGTTTACAAATTTTAGTTAAAGATATTCAAGAAATGAATCAATTAATTTCTTCATTATCTCAATTGTCTAATATTTATCAAATTTATAGAAAGACTCGATAATAAATGATTATTAAAAAAATCAAAGGAACTCATGATTTATTGTTTTCTTCTTTAGAAAAATGGAAAATAGTGGAAGATAAATTAAAAGAATTATTAGAGATATATAATTTTCAAGAAATACGCACTCCTATTTTAGAATATGATGAAGTTTTTTATCGTTCTGCTGAACATTCTGAAATGGTTTTAAAAGAAACTTTTAAGTTTCAAGATAAAAAAGGACGAACACTTGTTTTAAGGCCAGAAGGAACTGCTTCTGTAGTTCGAAGTTATGTCGAAAATAAATTAGATTCTATAAAAGATATTTTATATAAATTTTATTATTATGGACCTTTTTTTCGTTATGAAAGGCCTCAAAAAAATCGTTATCGACAATTTCATCAATTTGGAATAGAAATAATAAATATTAAAAATGTTTTTCAAGAAGTTGAAGTTTTTTTTTTATTGCAAGAAATTTTGTCAATGTTTTCTTTAGAAAAAGCAAAAATTCAAATTAATACTTTAGGCGATATTGCAACAAGAAATAATTTTTTGAAAATTTTTACATCGTATATTTATTCAAATCAAGAAAGTTTATGTATCTTATGTTTGCAAAGGATTAAACGAAATATTTTAAGGATTTTTGATTGTAAAGAATGTCAAAACAAAAATTTTTTAAAAAAATCTCCTGTTATTTTGGATTATTTAACAATCGAAGCTAATTCTAAATTTAAAAATATTTTTCGTCTACTAAAAAAAACTAATATTAATTTTGAAATTAATCCTCGATTAGTAAGAGGGTTAGATTATTATACTGATTTAGTTTTTGAAATTGTTTTGCCCAAAAATAATGATAAAAATATAGTTTTAGGCGGAGGAGGAAATTATAACGAATTAATTGAATCTTTTGGCGGCAAAAAAACTAATAGCATGGGTTTTGCTTTTGGAATAGAACGTTTAATAAGTGTTTTGGAAGAAAATTCTTTTTTTGAATATCGAATAAATTCAAACAAAATAGATATTTATTTATTAAATTTAGATAATCAAGCAATATTGAAATCTTTTTTTTGGTTAAAAGATTTAAGGTTTCATAAAATAAAATCTAATATGAATTATGAATTAAGTTGTTTTGATACAATGTTAAAAAAAGCTTTACAAAATAATCCTAGATATATTATTTTTTTAGGTCAAAAAGAAATAAAAAGTAATCGAATTAATATTAAGAATATCGATAAAAAAATTACATATGTTGTTAATGAGGAAGAGTTAATTAATTTTTTAAGAAAGGAATTATCGAATAAATGAAAATAAAATATAATGAATTTAATAGCGATATTAGTTTAAAACAAAAAGGAAATAAAGTTTTATTAAAAGGTTGGATCGCTCGTAAAAGAAATTTAGGTAATAAAATGTTTTTGATTTTAAGAGATATTTCTGGTTTTATTCAATTATTAATTAAAAATAATCATCCTCAATATCAACAAGTATCTCTTTTGAAAGTTGAAACTGTTATTGATGTTCAAGGTTTAGTTATTGAAAGAATTAATAAAAATAAAAATTTAAAAAATGGAGATATCGAGATTTTAGTTGAAAAAATAAATGTTTTATCTGAATCTCAACAATTACCTTTAAATGTTTTTGAAACAACCGAAATATCAGAAGAATATCGTTTAAGATATCGTTATTTAGATTTAAGAAGAGAAGATAAAAAAAAATATTTATTACAGCGACATGCAATTACTCAAAATATTCGCCAAACACTTTTAAAAAATTACTTTTTTGAACTCGAAACTCCTATATTATGTAAATCTACACCTGAAGGCGCTAGAGATTTTTTAGTTCCTTCACGTATTTATCCAAAATATTTTTATGCTTTGCCGCAATCACCACAAATTTTTAAACAATTATATATGATTGCTGGTTTCGAAAGATATTTTCAATTTGCGCGTTGTTTTCGTGATGAAGATTTAAGATCAGATAGACAACCAGAATTTACTCAAATAGATATTGAAACTTCTTTTTTTAGCCAAAAGGAAATTATGACTTTAACAGAAGAAATTATCGTTAATTTATTTCATTCTATTAAAAATAAAAGTTTAAAATCTCCTTTTTTTCAAATGGATTATGAAGAAGCAATTAATTTATATGGTACTGATAAACCTGATTTGAGATTTAGTTTATTTATTGAAGATTTGACATCTTACTTTAATTCTTCTTTTTTAAATCAAGATAATGAATCTGAAATCGTTTTAAAGGGAATTAAAATAAAAAAAGATGATGTTCGAAATAAAAAGAAATTATACAATAGCGTAGTTAATGAATATAAACGTGTTTTGAAAGAAAAATATCAAGTAAATTTGTTTTTTTTAACTAAAACAGAATCTTTTACAAAAGGTTATTTAAGTAAATTTATTATAGATGATTCTTTTTTGGCAAATGATGAAAGTTGTTTTTTATTAATATTAAATGCAAAAAATAAAAATTTGTTTAACCAATCTTTAAAAGCTTTAGGTTTTTTACGAAATAAATTAGGTAAATATTTAGATTTAATCGATTCAAGTAAAGAATCTTTATTATGGATCGTTAATTTTCCTTTATTAGAATTTAGCGAAAAAGAACAAAGATATTATGCCTTACATCATCCTTTTACAAGCCCTTCTGATTTAGCATTATTAGGATTATCCCCAGATAAAGTTAAAGCAAAAGCTTATGATTTAGTTTGGAATGGTTATGAAATAGGCGGTGGTTCTTTAAGAATTCATCAATATCATATACAAGAATTAATTTTTAAAAAATTAGGTTTTTCTGTAGAAGAAATTCAGAAAAAATTTGGTTTTTTTGTGGAAGCTTTAAAATATGGTACTCCGCCGCATGGAGGAATTGCTTTGGGATTAGATCGCTTAGTGATGATGTTTACAAAAACGAATAATATTAAAGATGTGATTGCTTTTCCTAAAACTCAAAGTGCTAAAGATTTGATGTTAGAAACGCCTAGCCAAGTCGACGAAGAACAATTATTGACTTTAAAAATTAAATAAAATATATTTCTAAAAAGGATTGTCGAGTTTGCAAATGATAAATTTATCTGTGAAATTAGATAAAAAGAAAATTTATATTATTGCTGTCAGTGGTGGCGTTGATTCCATGGTATTATTAAATTTTTTATTTCGGCGTAATTATTTTTTAATTGTAGTTCATTTTAACCATTTAAAAAGATTAGAAGCAATTAATGAAAAAAAAATAGTTCAAAAATATTGTCAACTTATGAAAATTTCTTTTCATTATTTTGAATTAAATGTTGGTAATAAAGATTTTCAAAATCAAGCAAGAAAATTAAGATATCAAAAATTAAAAGAAATAGCAATCCAATATAAAACTAATTATTTAATTACAGCGCATCATTTGGATGATTTATCAGAAACTATTTTATTTAAGATGGCACGCGGAAGTTCTTTGTTAGGTTATAGCGGTTTAAGTAGTTCTTTTTATCATGATGGTTTCTTTTTTTTAAAACCTTTTTTATATGTTTCTAAAAAAAAAATAATAGATTATGCTATAAAAAATAAAATTATTTTTTTAGAAGATTATACTAATCAATTAGATATATATACTCGTAATAAAATTCGTAATCAAATTATCCCTTATTTTAAGAAAATAAATAATAATTTTTTACAAAATATTAAACATTTTCATTTACAAATGATGGATGTTTTTGATTTTATTAGGAAGCAAACACACATTTTTTTGAAAACATATAATAAAAATAGTTTTTTTGATTTAAAATTGTTTTTAACACTAGATTCAACGGTGCAAAAAGATATTATTTTATATTTATTAGAAATGAAACAAATTAAAAAAAATTTTACATTAATAAATAATATTTGGAAAAGTTTAAAAAATATTCAAAAACCTTATGTTGAATGGTTTTTAGATAAAATATGGATTTTTCAAAAAAATTATAATTATTTTACAATTAAAAAAAAATTAATCTCAGAAAAAAAATTAAATTTTAAACCTAAACCTTTATTGTATTATTGTTTTGATAAAAAATTAATTTCTTTTTGTTCTATAATTCAAGAAATAAAATGTGATTTTAATAAAATAATTCCTCCTTTTATTTTAAGAAAAAGGAAATTTGGTGATATTTTAAAATTTACTTTTGGCACCCAAAAATTAAAAAAATTTTTAATTGATAAAAAAATTCCTTTAAAAAAAAGAGATGACATTTTATTAGTGGTTGATCAAAAAAAAAATATTATTTGGATTCCTGGGATTTATATTAATAATGCTTTATGTCAAAAAGATGTTTTTTATTTAGGGATAAAATAAAATATATTTTTTTATTGAAAAAAATAATTTTATTTTTCATATATTATATGATATAATTTTCTTTATTGTTTTTGAATTTTTTGGTATTAAATTATCATAATCATATATAATTTTGTTATAAAGTTTATTTATGCAAAAACCAATACTTATGATATTTTGAAGAAAGTATAATATAAAATTATGTTGAATTATTTATCTTCTTATTGGCGATATTTACAAAATTTTTTTTCTTTTTCAGCTGGTTTATTTTGTGGTTTTTTACTTTTTGGTTTGTTATATATAATCTTTGTTATTAAAAAAATAAGTAGCGGTTTTAACAACTTAGGAACCGAAAATGATATTTTGAATAATCAAGAAATGGAAAATTTAATTAAAAAAACACAACTTGATTTTATAGAAGATATTAAAAAAAATAAAGATGATTATTTAAAATTTTTATGGCAACATATTAAAAATTTAACTTTAACTACATCATCTTCTTTTTACCCTAAATCTCAGTATCCTTATTTAGAACTAACTCTTGATGAAAGTTTAGCTTTAATAAGATATTTACATGATCGAATAGAATTTTTATTTCAACAAAAAATTATTAGTATTTTCAAAAAAATGACTTTAAAAAATTTTTTTATTTTAAAAACTAACTTAGTAGATAAAAAATATTTTGATAAAGCGAAAAAAGTAAATAAATTTGCTAATTTTATTTCTAATACTGTTAATATTTTAAATCCTTTCCATTGGATCAAGAAAATATTTTTTCGTTTTTTTTATGATACTTTAATTAATAAAATAGGTTGCGCGATTATTTTAATTGTTGGCGAAGAGGTTTATAAAATTTATAGTAAAAAAATATTTCAATCTGAACAGGATATAAATCAAATTTTAAAAGAATTGCAAGATGAAATTAATAAACAAAAAGAACAAAATATTGAATAAAAAAATAAAAGTTATGGTTATATTTTGATGGTTGTTCAATCTTTTCCGATGCATATGCATCAAGCAATAAAAGAAATTAAAAATTATTTAAAATTGACTGATTTGGTTTTATTTGTTGTAGATGCTAGAATTCCTTTTTCTAGCATGGATTTTCAACTTTTAAAATTAATAAACAATAAACCAGTTCTTCTTTTATTAAACAAAACTCTTTTAACTGATTCAAATAGAAATGAATTTTTTATTAATTTTTTTGCAAAAAAAAATATATTTACTTTAAACATTGACTCAAAGTATAATTTTAATATTGATAAAATTATTTTTAAAATCAAAGACATTTTCAAAAAAAATTTCAAAAAGAATAAATATTTTTTGAAGTTGATTGTTATAGGTGTTCCCAATGTCGGCAAATCAACTTTAATTAATTCTTTAACAAAAAGAAAATTATTGAGAACAGCAAATAAAATAGGCACTACAAAAAAAATTCAATGGATTTCTTTAAATAATAATATAAAATTATTAGATACTCCTGGTATATTATTAAATAAAATTACTGATGCAAAAATAAGTTATTCTTTGGCTATTTGCGGTTGTATACGTTCTGATTTCTTAAATAAAGAAAAAATTATTAATCATTTTTTACCTTATTTAAGACATTATTATTATATGATTTTTAAAAAATATTTTAATTTAAATGATGAAGAAATCAAACAAGAAGATTTATTACAAGTTTTGTTTTTTAAACAAAAAAATTATTTTATAAATGAAAATCAAAAAATTAATTTTATTTGGGATAAAATACAAAAAATGTCTCAGATTAATTTTGATCTTGATTTGATACTTTTATCTTAATTTTTTATTTTTATGCAAGGAAATTTTTATGAAAAAAAAACCAGTTATTATTTTAGAATCTCCTTCTAAAGCAAAAACTATTAGTAGTTTTTTTGAAAATAAAGTTTTAGTTTTGTGTTCAAAAGGCCATATTAGAGATTTATCTTTAGAAGGCGAAGGAAATTTAGGGATTGATATTGCAAATGGATTTCGACCGAGTTATATTATTATTCCGAAACAAAAGGAATTAGTTAAAAATTTAATTCAAAAAACTAAAGATAAAAATGTTTTTTTAGCGACAGATTCGGATAGAGAAGGTGAATCGATAGCTTGGCATTTATCTGAAATTTTAAATTTAAAAACAACAGATTTGAATCGTATTGTGTTTAATGAAATAACTAAAGATGTTGTTTTAAAAGCTTTTCAAAATCCCTCTTGTATTAATAAAGCTTTAGTAGATTCACAAGAAACAAGAAGAATTTTAGACAGAATCATTGGTTTTAGATTATCTTATTTAGTAAAAAAAATAAAATCTAAATCAGCGGGTAGAGTTCAATCAGTAGCTTTAAAAATTATTGTAGATTTAGAAGATGAAATAAAAAAATTTATTCCAGAAGAATATTATTTAATTAATGCTATTTTTGATTTTTTTCAAGCTAATTTAACGTTTCAACCTAAAGATAAAAAAATAAAAAAAACAGAAGCATTAGAAATTTTTGAAAAAATCAAAAATAAAAAATTTCTTTTAAAAAACAAAAAAAAAGAGAAGTCATTTAATCAACCGCCTAAACCTTTTATTACATCTACTTTACAACAAGATTGTTTTCGAGATTTGTCTTTTAGCGCTAAAAAAACAATGAATATTGCACAAAAATTATATGAAGGAATACAAATAGAAAAAGAAAGAATTGGTTTAATTACTTATATGAGAACAGATTCTTTTAGAATTTCTTCTATATTTATTCAAACAACTCAAAATTTTATTGTAAAAGAATATGGCAAAAAATATGTTGGTATTTATAAAGAAATCAAGAATACAAATAGTCAAGATGCGCACGAAGCAATTAGACCTACCGATATTTATAGAACTCCTGCGAAAATGAAAAAATATTTAGATAAATATGAATTCGCATTATATCAAAAGGTTTATTCGCGAACTTTATCTAGTTTAATGTCTTATGCGTGTTTTTTTAAAACTCAATTAATTTTTGTTGTAGATAAATATTTATTTGAAGCCAATGGTAAAGAAATGATTTTTGATGGTTATTATAAAGGTTTAGGCGATTCTTTTAAAAATACTTTTTTGCCTGATTTGGAATTGAATCAATTTTATTTACCAAAAGAAATTAAAATGATCGATAAAATGACTAATCCTCCCGCGCGTTTTACAGAAGCTTCTTTAATCAAAAAATTAGAAAAATTAAAAATTGGTCGTCCTTCAACTTATGCAAATATTATCGAAATCTTAAAAAAAAGATTTTATGTAATTATTAAAGATAAAGAAATTTTTCCTACTGAAATTGGTATTTCTACTAAGATAATTTTAGAAAAATTTTTTCCTTCGATTATTAATATTCAATACACTTCACAAGTTGAAGAAAAATTAGATCTTATATCAGAAAAAAAGATTGAAAAAAAATTTTTTTTAAAAGAATTTTATGATGATTTTCAAAAACTTTTAGATATAGCGAATCAACAAATAAAACGTATTAAACAAGTTACTACATATGAAAAATGTAATTTATGCCGTGGAATAATGTTGAAGAGAAAAGGAAAATATGGTCTTTTTTTAGGTTGTTCTAATTTTCCTAAATGTAAAAATATTATGTCTTTAAAAAATAAATATTAAAAAAATAATTTATCAATGTTTTGGTATTAAATTACATTATATTTAAAAAAATAAAAAGGATAAAAAATATGTTTAATTTTATCAAACAAATATTAAATAAATTTAAAAAAAAGAAAAAAAAAATTTCTATTTTAGGTGTCAAAAAAGTCGAATATGATTTTTGCGATTGGGTAAAAAAAGCTTATGAAAACAAAAAAATTGATTCATTCTTGTTAGAAAATTTAAAAATTTTATTCATTAAATCAGATTTTGGTTTAAAAACAACTTTTTTTTTAATTAAAAAAATCGAAAATATTATTTCGAAGGAACAATGTCAAGAAACTTCTTATTTATTACCTATCATAAGAGAAGGATTAATAAATGTTTTACAAGAAGATGATATTAAATATCAATCATTATCGAAAAAAGATACAAAATCACAAATTTATTTGTTGGTAGGTGTTAACGGGACAGGTAAAACAACGACTATTGGTAAATTAGCACAAAAATTTAAGAATGAAAATAAAAAAGTTTTATTAGTAGCTGGCGATACTTTTAGAACAGGCGCTTTAGAACAATTAAAAATGTGGCAAGAAAAAACCCAAAATGAAATTTTTTTTAAAGAACAAAAAAATAAAAGTGTTTCTAGTTTATTTTTTGATGCTTTAACTTACGCAAAAAAAAATAATTTTGATGTTATTTTATGTGATACTTCAGGCAGATTAGAAAATAAAACAAATTTGATGTCAGAGCTAAAAAAAATCAAAAAAATTATAGAAAAAATAATGTCTGATGCTTATTTACAAACTTTTTTAGTTTTAGATGCTATGACAGGTCAAAATGCTTTAAAACAAGTTGATTTATTTCATAAATTAATAGTGTTAAATGGTATTATTTTAACTAAATATGATGGTATTTCAAAAGGAGGTATTATTTTAGCAATTAAATATCTTTATAATCTTTCTGTTAAATATGTAGGTGTTGGCGAGAATGTTAATGATTTAATTACTTTCGATATCAACGAATATGTTAATAATTACTTTCCTCTTTCTTTTTGAATATATTTTATTTATGCATTTATATAATAATATATGTGAATTCAATTATAAGAATAGAATTAATGAATAGTTAGGATAAAAATAAGAAAGGAAAAATACAATTAATGAGTTTTTTAAATGGCGGGTTACAAGGTCTTATAGATAAAATTAAAGGTAAAAAATATATTAAAGAATCTGATTTTGAAGAAATCATGAAAGATATTCGTTCTTCTTTTTTAGAAGCTGATGTGGATTATTCAGTTATTACTCAATTTAATGAATTAGTTAAAAAAAGAGCTTTAGGACAAAAAGTTTTTGAAATTTTAGAATCAAAACAAACATTGATTAAAATTATTAAAGATACTTTAGTGGATATTTTGGGTTCTCATAATAAAGAACTTCAATTAAAAGATAATTTTATGAATGTAATTCTTTTAATGGGGTTACAAGGTAGTGGAAAAACAACTACTTCGGGAAAATTAGCTTTTTGGATTAAACAAAAATTTCAAAAAAAAGTTTTGATTATTGCAGCTGATATTTATAGATTTGGTGCTATAGAACAATTAGTTCATATAGGGGAAAAAATAGGTGTTGAAGTTTTTTTTCAAAAAGGACAGAAGATTTTAAATATTATAGATAATGGTTTACAATATGCTTTGTATAATAATTTTGATGTAGTAATTATTGACACTGCTGGTATGTTAAATATAGATGAAAAAATGATCCAAGAATTGAAACAAATTCAACAAAAATCAAATCCTTCAGAAATTTTAATTGTTATTGATTCTCTTTTAGGTCAAAAATCTTCAGAAGTAACAAAAAGTTTTCATGATAAGATAAATGCTACAGGTGTTATTTTAACTAAAATGGATGCTGATGTTAAAGGAGGGATTGCTTTATCTGTTAAATTTTTGACAAAATTACCTATTAAGTTTATTTCTTCATCAGAAAAACATGATGATATTCATTTTGAAGTTTTTCATCCTGAACGTATTGTTTCTCGAATTTTAGGGATGGGAGATATTTTAACTTTAATTGATAATGTCGAGAGTAAATTGAAACAAGAAAAAGAAAATTCTGAGATTTTAGAAAAAATTTTAAAAGATAATTATAATTATTATGATTTACAAAAACAATTGAAATTTTTGAAAAAAATAGGTTCTATAAAAAATCTTTTAAATTTTATTCCTGGAATTAGTTCTAAAATTAAACAAATGCCTGTATTAGAAGATAATATAATTCAAAAATTTGAAGCTTTAATACAAAGCATGACCCATGAAGAAAGAATAAAACCCAATTTAATAGATGCTAATAATCGTAGAAGAACAAGAATTATAAAAGGATCTGGAAATAGTAATCGTGAAATGAATTTTTTAATGGAATTCATGAAAAAACAAAAACAAATACAAAGTAAAATAAAATCAGAAAAAAATGATAGTGATATCAATCCTCTTGATAATCCTGAAGAATTTTTTAAAAAATGGTTTTAATTTATTTTTTGAATTAAAGATTTAAGAAAAGAGGAAATAATAAAAAATGAAAGATTTAATTTTAATCGATGGTAATTCTTTTGTATTTAGAGCTTATTATGCAACTGTTTATAAAAAAAAAAATATAATGACAAATAGCGAAGGACAAGAAGTTAATGCTTTATTTATTTTTATGAAGATGTTCCAAAAAATTTTAAAACAAAACCATAAAAATATTTGTGTTTTTTTTGATTCTCCTGATAAAACTATAAGACATGAATTATATTCTAATTATAAACAAGGACGTCCGAGTACACCTATTTCCTTGATTAATCAAATATCTTTAATTAAAGAATATTTAGAGCTTTTAGGTATTAGATATTATTTTCAATCAGGATATGAAGCAGATGATATGATTGGTACTATAGCTAAACAAGCAAGTTATCAAAAAATTCCTGTTTTTATTTTCTCGAGTGATAAAGATTTTTTACAATTAATCGATGATCAAATTACAGTTTGTTTGATCAAAAAAGGTTTAAGTAATATTGTGTATTATGATGTTTCTAAATTGAAAGAAGAATATCATTTAACACCAGAACAAATGGTAGATTTTAAAAGTTTAGTCGGAGATTCTTCTGATAATATTTTGGGGGTTCCTAAAATTGGAATCAAAACTGCTATTGAATTATTAAATAAATTTCATACTTTAGAAAATATTTTTAATTGTTTATCTCAATTAAAAGGAAAAATTAAAGAAAATTTAATTTCTTTTCGCGAAAGAGTTTTTTTTAATCGTTTTTTAATGACTATTAATATTTTGGCTTCTTTGTCTTTTGATTATATGCAGACCCAAAGAAAAGATGTTCAAAAAGAAGCTTTGTTTCTTTTTTTAAAAAATCATAAAATTTCACAAGAAAAAGAATTTAATAAAAATCTTTTATAAAGATTGATTAATGTTCTTTCATTGATCTGTTTTGTGTAATTCTATCTTACACATTTAATAAATTTATATAATTGAGCAATAAACATACACATATTACACAACTTATATAAATCTATAATCGTGATAGAATCATGGTGTTTCGGAATGCACTGTTTGGAGTAGGGCTAGCTTGTAATAAAAAACAAGATAAAAATCCTGTCAATAAACGTATTTAATCTATCGCTATTGTTTCTTTTGGTAAAAGAAAAAAAGCCACTAAGTGGCTTTATATATTTGTTATTCTATGATTTTTCCCCAAGTGTTTGGGTCGTATTTTGTAATTCTATCAACTGAACCATCATTATTATATTTAGTAAATTGAATTGGATTTCCAGTTTTTGGATCGTATTCGTTGATATAATCAATTGAACCATCATTATTATGTTGAGTTTCGTTAATTAGATTTTCAGTTTTTGGATCGTATTCGCAGCTACTATCAATTGTTTTTCCGTCTTCTCTGTATTTAGTAATTTTAATTAGATTTTCAGTTTTTGGGTCGTAGTCGAATTCGTTGATAGAGTCAATTGTTTTTCCGTCTTTTTTGTAATCAGTAACTTTAATTAGATTTTCAGTTTTTGGATCGCATTCTCCGATAGAGTCAATTGTTTTTCCGTCTTTTTTGTATTTAGTAAATTTAATTTTTTTACCATTTATGTCGTATTCTTCAATATAATCAATTTTTCCATCGTCTTTATAATATGTTTTTTTATGTTTGTTGTTTTCATCATCTTTATTTTCATCATGTTTGTTTTCATTAGATGTATTTTGTTCTATTGTTGTTTTTTCATTGTTATTTTCAATTTTAAAATCTTCTTCTATATAATCTCACAAGTATGTAAAAAGATAAAATCACAACAATTATTAATAATAAT
>NZ_VIAE01000004.1 GCF_007821455.1 Candidatus Phytoplasma pini | reverse complement strand
TATACAGTAAAAGATTTAAAAGATGCTGGATTTACAGCAACAGAATTAAAAAATGCTGGATTTCAAGCAACAGAATTAAAAGATGCTGGATTTACAGCAACAGAATTAAAAAATGCTGGATTTGCAGCAACAGAATTAAAAAATGCTGGATTTAAAGCAAATGAATTAAAAGCTGACTATACAGTAAAAGATTTAAAAGATGCTGGATTTACAGCAACAGAATTAAAAGCTGACTATACAGTAAAAGATTTAAAAGATGCTGGATTTAAAGCAAAAGAATTAATAAATGCTCAATTTACAGCAACAGAATTAAAAAATGCTGGATTTACAGCAACAGATAATGAAATTAACAAAAGTTTTAATATAACAATATTTTTTCTTGTGATTGTTATTATGAGTATCATATTTGTCATGTTTGTTATCAATAAAAATCAAAATTTGAAGAAAAAACCAAAAAACTAAATAATTTGTTCAAAACATTTTAATTAGGAATATTATAAAAACTTTTGATAATTGATTTTGCTTTTTCCAAGTTTGAAAAAGGTAAAAAGATTAATTCAGAATAAATATGCTGAACAAGAGATATACTGTTAATACAAAACAAGAAGAAACAAAACCAGCAAAAAAGCATCGCTGACAAAATAAGATAGTTGATTTATAGGATTAAGACCCTTTCCAGGGTCTTTTTCTTTTATCATCACAACTACCCCAGAACCCTAGAAAGAATAGAATAAACAAGATATAATAAATTCTTGTAACCTATTACCAATTAATTAATATATAAAACTTTTTTATTTAACATTAACAAAATAAAATTTATATAATAATAGTAATCGTTTTTTTAGAAGATAATACAATTTTAATATTATTTTAATATATTTTATTTATTAGATAATATTATTTATTAGAAAGGATATTAAAGCATGAATTTTTTTAAAAAAAATAAAAATAATTATTTTGTTGTTTTTAATAACGTTAAAAATATTAGTGATTTTAGTTTTATTTTAAATTTAATTGAAAAATTAGAAAACGATATAGAATAGAAAAAGAATAATTAAAACAAAGAACCAAACTTTCAATAGAATCGAGCTAATGCTATAAGGTCTTAATCACCTTAATAATTTGTTAAACCGTTGATATTAAAAAAGAACACGCTCCAACGCTGCTACATTAGCAGAAAGTTATAAACTTATTTCAAAATATAGAAAACCCCATGCGTTTTTTTTGAATCTATATCTCCAATAAAATGATACAATTTATTTAAAAAAAATTTTAACTAAAGAAAATATATAGATTAAAAAATAAAAAAGAAAGATAGGTAATTAAAAAATGGCTTATTTAAAACATACATATTCACAAAGAAGATTTGTTGGTGACCTTATTAAACTTGGTTGTTTTTTCCAATTATTTTGGAGTTTTATTGGTCTTCTTGGGTGTTGTTTTGGTTCTGTTGGTATGTTTTTGTATAATTATAATTCGGATCATAATTTGTTTTTGTTTTCACCAGTAATTTATAATGTTTTATTTTTTATTATATGTTTGTTGTGGACTATGCTTAATTTATCTATTTTTCGCGGTGAAGCAAGTAATCTAACACGTATTATTGTTGGCATTATTTGTTTTCCTACTTTGAGTTTTCTTTCTGGTCTTTTTATTCTTTTAGGAGATTATCCAAAAGATAGATAATTTTTTATTATTATAAATTTTTATGTTTAAAAAAGGAAAAAATGAACGAAAGAATAACTGAACAATTTACTAAAGAATTAATTCAGAAAATTTATAGCAAAGAAGCGGAAGCCAAAGATACTAAAATATTCGTAGTTTAACCAACTACAAAGTTGATTAAGATCTTGCAGCATTAGCTCGGTTCGTATGAACGAAAAAACAACGGATTACATCAGAGCTAAAAAGCGATTTGAGGCGAAATAACTAACCAAGAAGAATTCGCAAGTTGATTTTATACCTATGGAAAACTCTGAAATGGGCTAAGAACGCATATTAGAGATGTAATATCGTAACCTATACGCAGTTACATAATTCGTATAGTATACAAACCAACAATGATATTATAAAAGTTATTTGTTGCTTAATTGAAATATAAATAACATGGAATCCACCTAAGAAGAAGTCGAAGAGATTTTAACTTAGGGCAGCTGGTTGTGCTTCAGTAAAATGGAACCGTTAAAAAGACAATTTTTTTTCTAAAAAAGAACTTTTTAGAAATCAAATTAATTTATTAATTACCTACATCTTAACATGAAAAATTAAATTGTCACCAAAATAAAAGATTTTATTTCTAAAAGGGTTTAAGTTCTAATAATTGAAAATAAAATTATTTTTTTATTTTTTACAGTTTTTTTATCGCTTATCAAAAATATTTGATTTATTAGTATTTTTAAAAATTCAATAAATTTATTTATTTTATGTTAAATGAAAAATAAATTGTTTTCATAAAAAATCCAAAATTATTATAAATATTTTTAATTTTTTTATTAGAAAAATAAAGAAAGATATTAATTTTAATAATAATTAGATTTTTGATTAAAAAAACGAAAAATAATACTTATGAATTACTTAAAATAAATAAAAAAATAAAAATAAGTTATAATTGAATATGTAATTAGGTTTATTATTATTTATGGTAGTTTAAAAATACAAAAATAAAGAAATTTATTTATTTTTTTATTTGAATTTTATCTAGATAATAAAAAAATTAGTTTAATATAAAAAAATAATTTACTATATATTATAATTTAAATTTTTATTTTTAATATTTTGAAACTAATTTATTAACATTTAATTTTTAGATTAAAAGGAGTTTTTAATGAAAATAATTGATAAAAATGATTGTTGGAAAGAAAAAAGATTACAAATTTTAGATTTTGAAGGAAATATTGTTAATTATCAATTAGAACCTAAATTATCCGAAGAAAAATTACTTAAAATGTACAAAACAATGGTTTTATCAAGGGTAGCGGATATAAAAGCTGTAGAATATCAACGTCAAGGAAGAATGCTTAATTATGTTATCAATAAAGGTCATGAAGCAGGACAGGTAGGTTCGGCATCAGCTTTACAAGATTCAGATTGGGTTTCTCCATATTTTCGTGATATAGGAATATATTTATATCGCGGAATTCCTTTAGAAAATGTATATTTATATTGGTTCGGTAACGAAAAAGGTTCTAAAATGGATTTTTCTAAACATATGTTGCCTGTTAATATTATTATTGGTTCAAGTATTAATATAGGAGCTGGTTTAGCTTTAGCTAGTAAATTACAAAATAAAAAAGAAGTTACTTTAGCTACTATCGGTGACGGTGGAACTGCTCATGGAGAATTTTATGAAGGGTTAAATTATGCTTCTGTATATCAAGTTCCTTTAGTAGTCGCTATTCAAAATAATCAATATGCAATTTCAACTCCTAGAAAAATAGCTTCTCGTACAGAAACATTAGCAGAAAAAGCATATGCTTTCGGTATACCTAGTATTCAAGTTGATGGTAATGATATTTTAGCCGTACATGTTGCAATGAAAAAATATATTGAAGAAGCTCGACAAGGAAAAGGACCATCTTTAATAGAAATTTTCACTTATCGTATGGGCGCTCATACTACAAATGATAATACTAGTTTATATCGTTCCAAAGATGAAGAATTAGAATGGCAAAAAAAAGATCCTATTCAACGTTTTCAAAAATATTTATCAAATAAAAACATTTTAACGTCAGAATTAATTAATAAAATTGAAGAAGAAGCCAAAAATCATGTTCATGAAACACATCAAAGAATTCTTAATTATGGTGACAAAGTAGAACCAATAGAAATTTTTGAAAATATTTACGACCAAATGACTCCTCAATTAAAGGAACAATACAAAGAACATCAAGAATTTTTAAAAACATTAGAAAAATCTGATGGAGGAAAATAAAAATGAAAAATCAAAACAACTCTCCCCAATTGTTAACAGTAAATCTCTTACAAGCGATAAATCATACTCTAGATATTCTTTTAGCTAAAGATTCTAAAATTTTTCTATTTGGTCAAGATATTGGTAAATTAGGAGGCGTTTTTAGACTTACTGCTGGTTTACAAGCTAAATACGGAGAAAAACGTGTTTTCGATACTCCTATTTCTGAATCTGCTATTATTGGTAGTGCTATTGGGATGGCTATAAATGGGTTAAGACCTATTGCAGAAATCCAATTTGATGGTTTTGTTTATTCAGGGTTACAAGATTTAATTTCCCACGGAGTTAGAATGAGAAATCGTTCTCGTAATACTTTTTCTTGCCCTATGGTAATTAAATTTCCTGTCGGTGGCGGCGTTAAAGCTTTAGAACATCACTCAGAATCTTTAGAAGTTATTTTTGGTTCTATTCCTGGTTTAAAAGTGGTAGTTCCTTCTTCTCCTTATGATGCTAAAGGACTTTTAATAGCTGCTGTTAAAGATCCCAATCCTGTTGTTTATATGGAACCTAAATTATTATATCGAAGTACCAAACAAGATATTCCTGTTGAAGAATATGAAGTTGAAATTGGTAAAGCAAATATTGTCAAAAAAGGTAAAGATATAACTTTAATTGCTTGGAGTTCTGCAATTGTAATCGCTCAATCAGCAATTAAAATTTTAGAAAAAGAAAATATTTCTGTTGAATTAATAGATTTAAGAACTATCAATCCTATAGACAAAGAAACTATTTTAAATTCTGTTAAAAAAACAGGAAGATTAGTCGTTGCACATGAAGCTACAAGAACTTTTGGACCAGCTGGAGAGTTAATAACTTTAGTTAATGAAAATATTTTTTCTTATCTTAAATGTTCTCCAAAAAGAATCACTGGATATGACATTATTATGCCTCTTGCAAGAGGAGAACATCATCAAATGTTAAATCCTAATAAAATAATTCATGGGATTAAAAAAATTTTTAATTAGTTTTACATTATCATAAAATGATTATTTTTAATCATTTTATATGTTTTTACATCAATAATAAAAAATTCAAAAAATAAATCAAAAATAAAAAGAGGTCGAAAAAAATGGTTGAATTACGTTTTAATGATGTTGGAGAAGGTATCAACGAAGGTAAAATCGTAACTTGGGAACGCAAAGAAGGTGATAAAGTTAACGAAGGAGATGTTTTAGTTTCTGTTGAAACAGCGAAAATAACTGTTGAAATAACTTCACCTACTAAAGGAACTGTCTTTAAAATATATAAAAAAGAAAAAGAAGAAATTCAAGTAGGTGATTTATTAGTACATATCCAAAACGATTAGAAAAATAATTAATATTTGAATAATATAAAATAAGGAGTTAAAGTTCTTATGTCTAAAGATGATAATAAAAAAATTAATTCAAAAGAAAAAATATCAGATGATGTAGAAATAATAAAAATTTCTAGTTTAAGAAAAACAATTGCAAAAAAAATGATTATTGCTAAAACTATAATTCCTGAAACTACTTTAATAGATGAAGTAGATATTGATAAATTAGTTGATCTTAGAAAAAAAATACAACCATTAGCACAAGAAAAAAACGTTAAATTAACTTATATGTGTTTTATTGCTAAAGCAGTTTCGTTAGCTTTGCAAGAATTCCCCTTATTTAATGCTAGTTTTGATGATGAAAAAGATGAAATAATTTTGAAAAAAAAAATTAATTTAGGAATAGCTATAGATACAAAAAGTGGTCTTATAGCTCCTAACATTAAAAATATTGCAGAATTAACCATTATTGAATTGGCTCAAAAAATTCAACAAATAGTTCAAAAAACTATAGATCAGAAATTAGAATTGGAAGATATTCAAAAAGGTACTTTTACCTTAAGTAATTATGGTTCAATTGGAGCTTTATATGGAACACCAATTGTTAATCATCCTGAATTGGCTATTTTAGGTATTGGGAAAATCCTGAAAAAACCAATGGTTAAAAACGAAGAAATTTATATTGCAAATGTTCTGCATCTTTCTATAACAGTTGATCATCGTATAATAGATGGAGCAAATGCTGTAAGATTTTTAAATAAAATTACATCACTTTTAAATGATACAACTATATTAGAAAATCATATTTTTTAAAAAAATTTATTGGATTAAGGTAATAAAATTATGTTGAAATATGATATTTTAGTTATAGGTAGCGGTCCTGGTGGTTATGTTGCTGCTATTAAAGCATCTCAATTGGGGGCTAAAGTGGCTTTAATTGAAGATCACAAAGTAGGCGGAATGTGTTTAAATTATGGTTGTATCCCTACCAAAGCTTATCTCAAAAGCGCTAAAATTTTTCATTTTTTAAACAATGCTTCTAATTTTGGTATTAATGCTTCAGTAACTATAAATTTTAATTGGCTTTCAGTTTTAGAACGTAAAAATAAAATAGTAAAACAATTAATAAATGGTATTAATCATTTATTAAAAAAAAATAAAATTGATGTTTATCATGGTTTTGCTGAAGCTTTAACTCCTCATCAAATTAAAGTAAATGAAAAAATTTTAAAAACGAAAAAACTTATTATAGCGACTGGTGCAAGTGCTTTAATTCCTCCAATCCAAGGAGTTCAAGAAGCATATCAAAAAGGAACACTTTACACTAGTAAAGAAATAGTCAATTTAGATAAATATCCAAAAAAAATAATAATTATTGGTGGCGGAGTCATTAGTGTTGAATTCGCAACTATTTTTAATAAGTTTGGTTCTGAAGTTATTATTATAGAAAAACAAAATAGTATTTTAAATACTATGGATAAAGATATTATCAATACTTATACTCAAAAATTAATTAAAAACGGTATTAAAATTTTTACAGAATCACAAGTGAATTTAGTTAAAGATAGAGAAGTTCATTATTTATATAAAAACGAACAAAAACAAGAAAAAGCTGATATTATTTTATTAGCTATTGGGAATAAACCTAATTTAAAAGGGATTGAAAAATTAAATTTAGTTACAGAGAAATCAGGAATTGTTACCGATAATTTTTTAAAAACTTCTGTAGAAGATGTTTATGCTATTGGCGATGTTAATGGTAAATTTATGTTAGCTCATGTAGCTACCCACGAAGGAATTGTAGCTGTTTTTCATGCTTTAGAACAAACATTACATTTAAAACCTATGAATTATGACCATATTCCTTCTTGTATTTATGGTTTTCCTGAAATCGCTTCCATAGGTTTCACAGAAGAACAATTAAAACAAAAAAATATTAGTTATAAAACTTTTAAATTTCCTGTTTCCGCAATAGGCAAAGCTTTAGTTGATGGCGAAACAGAAGGTTTTGCTAAAATTATTGTTGAACAAAAAAATTTAAAAATTTTAGGAATGCATATTTTAGCATATAATGCAACTGATTTAATTAGTGAAATTGGCTTAGCTATGGAATTTAACGCAACAGCTTATGATGTAGCACATACTATTCACCCGCACCCTACTTTATCAGAATTAACATTAGAAACTGTTTTAGGTGTAATCGATAAACCTATCCATATATAAAATAAACATTTAGTTCGAAACCCATATATTTTTTGTGGGTTTTTAATTATTTTTTTTGATTTTATAAAATATAATTAATATTTTTATCAAATTTAAACAAATATTAATAAAAATTTAAAATAGAAAAATTTTTGAAAGTAAAAAATATGTTATTAATTGACACTCATGCACATCTTAATTTAAAAATATTTGATAAAGATTTAAATAATGTTATCCAAAGAGCTTTTTCTAATAATGTTAAATATTTTATTGTTCCTGGTTTAGATCAAAAAACAAATATAAAAGCTATTGAATTAGCTTCAAAACATTCTTTTATTAAAGTTGCTGTAGGTATTCACCCTTGTTATTGGCAAAATGAAAATCCTTTAAATATAGAAAAATATTTAAAAAAAAAAAATTCTCAAATTATAGCGATTGGAGAAATTGGATTAGATTTATGTCATGAAAAAGATTCTTTAAATATACAAAAAAAAAATCTTGAAATCCAAATTAATTTAGCTTTAAAATATAATTTACCTTTGATTTTGCACGCAAGACAATCTTTTGAAGAATTATATCAAATTTTACTTCCTTACAAAAATCGTCTTCGTGGAGTATTTCATTGTTTAGTTACTTCTTTTGAAGAAGCTAAAAAAGCTATAGAATTAGGATTTTATATAGGCATTGGTGGTATTATTACTTATGAAAAAGCTCTTGAAGCCCACAAGATTGCTAAATATATTCCTCTAGAAAATATTTTTTTAGAAACAGATTCTCCTTTTTTAACTCCTTATCCTATCGAAAAATCAAAAAGAAATGAACCTGCATTTATTAAAATAATAGCTGAAAAAATCGCTTCTTTAAGAAATATAACTTTAGAAAAAGTAGCTCAACAAACTACATCTAACGTTCAAAAATTATTTTCTCTTGATATTTCTTAAAAAAATAATTGTTTGATAAAATATCGATTTTATTTTATTGATTTATTATATATTCTTATTTTACATCATATTGAAACATATGGCGTTTTTTATCTAAAAAAAATATATAAACAAAGGTATATATTTATGAATCATTTTAATATAAATTTAAAACAAAACTCGAATGAATGGCATAAACATAGACAAAATTACATTAATGCTTCTGAAGTATCTATTATTATGGATTTAAATCCTTTTGAAACTAAACAAAACCTTTTAAAAAGAAAACTTTTCGGTGAAAAAATTAAAGATAATAAAGCTATGTATCACGGAAGAACTTTAGAACCAGAAGCGCGTAATTTATTTAATGAAATTAACAAAACAAAATTTCAACCTGCTGTTTTTGTTAAAAATTTTTTTTCAGCCTCTTTAGATGGCTGGCATAAAGATTCTCAAACTATTTTAGAAATCAAATGCCCTATTTCGTTAAATACATCTACTTGGCAAAATTTTATTATGAATGATAGAATACCCATATTTTACTATGCACAAATTCAAGCTCAACTTTATTGTTCTGAAGCTGATAAAGCATTTTTTTTAGTGTATCAGACTTATCAAAATCTTAAAGTAAAAGAAATTTTCAAAAACAAAAACTTTATAGATGATATGTATCAAAAATGTCATAATTTTTATGATATTTTTTTACAAATGAAAAATTTTATAAAAAAATTAGATACCAATAATGAATAAAATTAAAATTTATTCATTATTGGTTTTTATTTTTGGGCTTATTCTTCTCTTTCTTTTAAAAAACCTAATCTAATTAATATTTGTATTATTTGCCAAAACATAAATACAAAAGTTATCAAAAAACCCATCGCAATACGCCATTCGTATTCTTTACTTAATCTCTGTTGCACTATATATCGTGAATCTTCTAAATCAACCGCCAAAGTTAAACAAGCAATAAAAAGACCAAAACCAGATATTAATAAACCTAAAAATGAATGTTCTAAAGATTTTGATAAAAATACAATTTGCAAAACATAAATTATAAAAAGAATAAAAAGAGAAATTGATAAGAAAATTCTAGTTTTATTGTTTACCTCAATGATATTATAAGCATGTAAAGAATGAATAATGATAAATAATAAACAAATAGATAATAAAGCAATTATAGATATAAAAAATATATTAGAATAATGATAATTTAATAATCTCAAGATAAAACCAAAATTAACTCCTTCAATAAGAGAATAAAATATAGCTATTCTTCTAAAATATTTTTTAGAACATCTTATTATTATCAAAAAAAATTGTATCAATGATAATATTCCTATTTTTGTCATCGCAGAAATTGAAATTGTTTCAGGCGAAAGGAAAAAAGCAAATAAACCAGATACAAAAACCAAAAGAAACAAAAATAAAGTTTTAACAAAAATAGATAAATGTGTACATGTTGTTTTTGTTTTCAAATAAATAATTTCGTTAGATTTTTTATTTTTTTCTTCTGAAATTTCTTTTAACAAATTATTAAAAAAGAGATTACTTCTTTTTGGATTTTTTTCATTTAACATGTTTTTAACTCCTTAAAATTTCAATTTTTAAATCAATTTCGATAAATAAAGTTAATATATTGATAATATATATATTATCAATATATTAACTGAATAAACTTTAACTCACATAAATAACTATAAATTCTTATTATATTATATATATTATATGAGTGCATTCATAATGATAAAATATTTCATAAATCAAAGATAGAAATTATGATAAATAAAATAATCAAAAATAATATAATTAATTTTAAATTAAATTATCAAAATACAAATATTATGATTATAAAATAATCATAATTACCATAATACATAGTAATTATTAGATTATTATATCAATAAATTTAAAAATGATAAATAAATATAATAATATGATAATTTTTGGATTTTTTTCATTATCTTTATCTTTTTTCCTAATTTTCATTTATCAATCAACTTATACAACATAATTATATAACATATGTAATCTTTTTTTATAATTGAATGATTTAATATTTTTATTAAAATATATTAATATAAAAAAATTATATAATATAGTGAAAAATGGCAATTTTTATTTTTATGGTATTTTTTTTAAAATTAGTAAAAAGAAATTTTATTTTCTATTTTGTAGAATAAATTTAAACATATAAAATATATTTTATTTTTTTGTTCATTAAAAATATTTTTTTGATTAAAATTTCAATAAATTTAGCATATATATGCTAAAATATATAAATAAATAGATTAAATTATCAAAAAAAGTTGATTTTTATATTTTTTTCTATATAATAATAATTTTATGTGAAAAATTAAATTAATAATATTTAAATTAATTTAATAATTTTTTTATTATATTTTTAATTTTATTTTATAAAAAATTTGTTTTTTTATTATTAATTCAAATATTTAAAAATTTTCGTTTATAATGGTTTAATTTTAAAAAGAAATTGTAAAATTTTATATAATTAAATAAAATAGAATATAAGAAAATATCAAAATATATTATTATATAGGTTATTTTATTTATTTTTTTAATTGTAATATATTTTGCTTATTTAAATATTGAATTGAAAAAAATAAAGGAAAATAAAAATAATGAGAACACAAATCAAAAATAAAGTTAAAATTATTTTTTTAATAATTATTTGTTCGTTTTTTACAATCTCTTCAATTCATGCAATCACAAAATATTTTACGAGTCAAAGAACAGAACAAATTAAATTAATGAATGAGAATGAATTTCCAGTTTTCAATGTTGCGCGAACAGGCGGAAATAACAATGATAAAACCCTTATACCATTATCGATTCCTAATTTCAACAAACAAAAATACGATCATGCGATCATAATCAACCACAAAGCAACATTAAACTCAAACGGCATGGATCTTTCAACGACTCCCCTTTTATTAAAAGTGGCTTTCAAATACGACACGCACAGCACTTTTAACGATCCAGAAAAATATTTTCTTGTTGGTTCAGAAGTTGATAACAACAGTTACGACGAAACGAAACGTCCACAAATGAAATTAGATAGCAGCGGCGTTGGAACACTTAAAATTGAAATTAAAGTCCAACAAAAAGATTTTATTACTGCTAAAAACCCTAAATTAGACTTAATTTGTGATTACGAATTAGTCGATTCCAATGGTAAAGCTTATGGCGCTGGTAGTCAAACAATTAAAAATGCAATTACTAATATAGCTTAACTAATTACTAAACAAGACCGAAAAAATTTTCTTGGTCTTGTTTTTAAAAAGGGGATTTAATATGAAAAATGAAAATTCTACAAACAAAATTAAAAAAGAACTCTCTTTTTCAACTTATAATTTGTTAACAATTATTCTATTATTTGCTTTTTGTTATATAGGAACTTATGCTTGGATTCATCACCAAATTTTAATAAAAATTGAAAAAGAAATATCCTTTCTTGAAAATAAAGCAAAAAACTCTGAACAACAACGACAAAGTATTGAAAATAAGGAAAATGAAAATGAATCAACAAATCTTTCACAACCTCCTTCGTTAGATAATGATAACATTGAAAAATCTACTATTCAAAAAAAATTTGAAGAAGAAAAACGTTTTCATCCAGTAGACAACACTAAATTTCCCAATTTCGAAAAATTAATCGGTTTCAAAGAAGAAAAACAAGCCTTAGATGGTTTCATTGATTATCTTAAGAACAAAGAAAACTACGCCAACATTGGTGAAGTTGAATCACCCTTAGGCATCTTAATGTATGGAATTCCAGGAACTGGGAAAACAACTCTTGCAAGAGCTTTAGCCAAAGAAAGTAATTTACCTTTCTTTGAAATCAGTAGTTCCATATTTTCTCAAAAATTTAAAGGAGATGCCCCTCAAATTGTCAAAGATTTATTTGAAAATGCTCGCGAAGAAGCAGCCAACAACAAAGGATCGATTATTTTCTTAGATGAATGTGAAACAATCTTTACTGATTTAAGCACATTAGAAGCTGGTTCCGAAATTGCCAATGTGGTTAACCAATTCAAAACCGAAATGACTTCGATGGATAACAATCCAAATAAACCAATTTTCATTATTGGCGCGACAAACCACATCGATCAAATCGACGAAGCAATTAAATCAAGATTCACTTACAATATCGAAGTAAAACCAGGCAACAAAGAAGAAAGAAAACAATTTTTAGAATTTTTAATCAAAAAACGTAATAATCCGTATTCTGACGAAGCCAAACAATATTTATATGAGGTCATTAACGAGGCTTTGGAAAGATTACCTGCGGACCAAGAATTCAAAAAAACCAACCGCACATTAGAAAACCTCTTAAAAACAACCATCACCATCTTCGCTCAAAACCGCGGGCAAGGCGAAACCAAAAGAAACGACATCAACAAAGAAGACTTAAAAAAAGCTTACAAAATGACCATTTCTCAAGACGATAATATCCTTGAAAAAATCGAAAACGAAAAATCATGACCAAAAATCTAAAAATTAAAAAATCTTTATATTTCGAAATAGGGATAAAAATTATTTCAAAAAACTAAAAAAGTAACTTTTAATTTAAAACAATCAATTAAAATTATTGAGCAAAATACAACTCTAATCTATTTTCTTTCGAAAGACTTTTTTATTTCAAACAAAATTCATTTTTCGAGATTTCTTTGAACATAAATCAAATAAAATAATATTATTTAAAATAATAAAGGAGGTAAACAAATGTTAAGATATTTAAAAAAAATTTTATTAATCATTCAATTTTTGATTTTATTTTTATTTAATAAACAAATACATGCTCATAATTATTTTCATTGTCAGATTAAAACTGAAATCAAACTTGTTGATTATGAAAGTCTCCGAAACGAATGGTTAAGCGAACAACCCGAAATAGAAAAAATTAAATATCTTGTGAAAAATAAAGATGATATTTCAAAAACATTAAAATCTTCTCATGGTATCGATATTTCATGTATTTTCGAAAAACCTAGTTATAATGAATATAACTATGATTATAATGATAAAGATAAAAAAAATTTTTTTCATTTTAAATCACCACCAGAAGGTTTATTAGGTGTTTATGTTAAATCTAGAAAAAATCCTTTTAAAGAACAATATCCTGATGATAAAGGTAATCAATGCACTTTAGAAGAACTTCTAAAATATAAAATCGCCATCGAAAAAATTTTTGTCTTTTGGGATGAATCTAAAGAAACAAATGATAATATGTTATCCAACAACAACAATATCCATGTCGTCCCAAATAATGAAGACATTTACCGTTAACATTAGTTCACATCTTTATCAAGGAAAGTAGGTCTTTTTTTAATCTATTTTTAAAAATTTTACAATTTATTGTTTCATATTTTCCTTCTTGCTTTTTTAACCAATTAAAATTTATTATATCCATTAATGAAATTAATTATTTTACCATTGTTTTTGTAGATGTTTATTTTGATTAATTTACCTTTTTTATTGTATTTTTTAATTAAACAAACATATCAGCAAAATTGAAAATAAAATCAAAAGTGATAAAAATATTTGATTTCTTTTATTAATGTATAATTTTTTCAATTTAAATTAATAATCTCACGATACAAACATCTTTTTTTCACATCCAAGACTAACTTTTGAGTTAGTCTTTTTTAATTACAATTTGAACTTTAATGTTCAATTTATTTTTATGTTTTTTTTGAAATTGTATAATTTAAAATATATTATGTACTGTTAAAAATAAAAATTTAATATTTATTTTTAATATTTAAAAAAAGTACAAATTATTGACATATTTTCACAAAAATTACTAAATTTTAGAAAAAAAAAAAAAAAATGAAAAAAAATTTTACAAAAAATATTTTCAAAATAGCAATATTTTTGATTATAATTTTATTTTTATCGATAACATTTGTTCTTCTTTCATCTTCTGAAAAAAAGAAAGAAAGTAAACAAGTAAAACCAAAGAATCGATCATCTCAAATTTCATCTTTTAGTGTAAATCATCTCAAAAAAGAAACTCAAGTTGAAAAATTTCGATATGATTTTTTTGTTAAAGACGAAAAAGAAATAAATTTAATTTTACATAATTTAAATATTAAAGATACAATTACAAGTATAGACAAGAAGAAACCTTTTTTTAACGATTATGAAAATAATAAACATTATTTTAATTTAAAAAATAATTCTGATGGTCTTTTATATGTGCATTTAAAGCCGAACAAAAATTCTTTACATTCTCAATATCTGAGAAAAGATGATAAATATACTTTACAAGATTTATTAGAAGAAAAAAGATCTTTTGAAAATATTTTTGTTTTTTGGGATATAGAAAAAAGTAATACTTTTGATATATCAATTCACCACGTTATAACCGATTTACCTTTTAACAAAGATAAAAAACAATTTATCAAAGAATATTTAGAAAAACAAAAAATTTTTTTATCACTCGAACAAATTCATTTAAATTGTTATAATCCATCAATAAATAAAGGAATTGTGGAACCATTAGGAAAATTCGCAATAGAAGAAATGAAACCAACAGCAATTTATTATGATGATGGAATTAGATTTATTAATAATAACAATAAAGAAAGAACAAATACGGAATTTTATCAAAGACATAATGGAGCTAAAAATATTTATGTCTTTAAATTAAAAAATAAAAAACAAAATGAAATTCAAAAAAATGAATATCAAGTTGAAAATTTAGAAGAAATGAAAAAAATTTTAAATCAAAAAAATATTTATCCAAAAAACATAAATATTGTGAATCCAAGTTTTAATAAAAATAACATTCCTGAAGATTCAAATATCGAATGGTACATCAAAAATCCTTCAGAATCACTTTTTGGTGTTTACTTTAAATATTTTGAAAATAAAGGAATGCCATCAATAGAAAATTTTCAATACTCATTAGAAGATTTATTAAAAAATAATGATATAATAGAAGAAGCTTATATTTTTTATAAAAAAAGAATTCCTTCAGGAATTAAACTTTTTGAAAAAAATAAAAAATATTATCCGAAGGATATTTATATAAAAGCCAAAGAAAACGGAAAAAACGGTTGGTTTTTTTATATTCTTCAAGTAGGAAAACACATATATGGGTTTGACGGACAAAAATTTTTCAATGATCAAATACCAATTATAATTAAATCATCCAAGAATTTCAAATATAATTCAATTATAGATGAAAATGTTTTATTGTCTAAAAATGATGAAATAATCGGTAGAAGAAACTTTTACGATGGAAAAGAATATGTTTCTGGATATCAAAGAGATTCAGACAATGTTACAAAAAATATGGTAGAATATATCATTTTTCAACAAGATATTTATTCTTCTGATAAATTTATAATAGAAAAAGAATAAATTTTTAATTTCGATTTAAAAAAGTTAAACCAAGTTGTTTATTCAGACAACTTGGTCTTTTAATTACTTTTTCAATTTTATATGGCTTTCATAAATCGAAAGAGAAAATAATATTCGTTCTTTAATGATAAATTAATTAGCAATAACAAAATAAAAAGTAGCAGAAACTGATAAGGAAACAAATTAAAAAATACGAAATATCAAAGATTCAAAAAAATAAGTTAATTAGCAAGATAAAACAAGTAGAAATATCGTAAAAAAAGTAAAAAGAGTGTGGTTTTCTCCAAAAATAATAATAAATACTCGAGAAATAAAACTAACTATAATTCAAAATATAGCAGTTCGAGAGAAAATAAGTTATATGTAATTTTTTGTATAAAAAAATTATTTCTCTTGTTTTGATAAAAAAAATTTTATTTTAAATAATAAATGTTGGTTTATTTATATTTTTTATAAATAAAAAATAATTTTAAAATTTAACGTTAGTAATATCGAAAGTGTAATGAGTTTAATTTTGATTTATGTAATTAAATGAAAAAATAGTTAAAAAATGAAAAAAAAATATATCATAATTTTTATTTTAAAGTTTTTTATAATTTTGATTTTTATTTATCTAGTGATAGAAAAACAAAAATCTTCAACAAATAATGAAAAAACAGAATTAGAATTTATTCACAAATTAGCAATATTAGGATTAGAAAATTTTGACAAAGGAATGAATCAAACGGAAGATATAGAATTAAAAAAACATTATGAAAGAATTTATGAAGCAGATCCGGAAACATTTAGAGACAAAGTTTTCAATAATAATTTATCAACAGCAAGTACTCTATTAATTTATTCCACTATAGATTTTTTATCTCAAAAATTAGAGAAAAAAATAAATTTAAAAGTGAATAAAATAGATTGTTATACTTCTTTTTTCTCATTTAAAAACGAAATTATTAATTTAGAATTGAAAAATAGTAATGATCATTTTTTTATTAATAAACCGAATGATACCTTAGGGGATGGATACTGTTTTTTTCATGCAATAACATATTTATTAAATGAAATAATGCCAAATTGGAAATCTAAATTTAATTGAAAATTTATTTTTGCTCATAATTAAATAAATTTAATAATTTTAAAAAAAATATCATATAATTTTTTCTATTATTTTTTTATATTTTAATAAAATATCTTTTATAAAAAAAATTATTAAAAAAGACATAAAAAAATGATTTAATTAAAATTTATATAAAAATATTAATTTTGGTATTCTTTTTTTTTAATTATTTTGAAATTTTTTTTGTAAATTATTACAATTTTGATTTTTATTTTCGATTAAATATATAATAATTTAAGTCTATTTCTAAGTAATTTTATTGCTTATTTGATTTTTTATTTGTTTTTTTTTAGTTTTCTTTTTTTTATTTTATTAATTTTTTTGTTGATATTTTTTATTATTTATCTTTTTTCGGTATTAAAAAAACTCTTGTTGGAGAGTCTTAATTGTTAAAATATTACTTAATTTTTTGTTGATTATTTTTATTTTTCATATCGATATCGATTTGCTATTGAGGCAATTCTTATTACTATAGGTTTCTATATATTTTTTTATTTTTAATAATAAAAAAAAAATTTAAATTATATTTAATATAATTAAAAATATATTTTTATCTAAAATCAAACTATATTATCTAAAAAATTCATATATATCAGTTAATTGTTTAATGGTATGAATAATCTTAGAAGCTTTAGTGCCGCTATCAAAATCTTGAAATGAATTAAAACGATTCTTTAAATCTTTTAAACTTAAATTACTACTAAAAAAAGTAAGTAATTTGTTTTCGTAACGATATTTTAAAAAAGGAAAAAAAATTTCATCTCTAAAAAAAGTACTCATATTTTCTGCACCTAAATCATCTAAAATCAAACAAGAAATTTTTTTTAAATAATTTAATTTATATTCTAAATTATCATTATAAGACCAATTATTCTTAAATTGTCTTGTTAAATCAGGCATAAAAAGTAATAAAACAGAAATCTTTTGTTGTATTAATTCTTTAGCTAATGCCTTTAAAAGAAAAGTTTTACCTGTATGAAATATACCATATAAATAAAAACCTTTTTTAGATTTAGAAAAAGATTTAATAATTTGTTGACTTTTTTTTAAAACTTCTGTTTGCGCTTGATTATTATTATTAATCTGGTTTTTGAATTTTGTAATGGTAAAATTATCTAATTTTAATTCTTGATAAAATAAATTATTTATTGATTTCAAATCATTTTCAAAATACATTTTTTTTGTTTGTAGTGTTTCTTTTAAAACAACATGAATATAAGGAGTTGTTTTTAAAACCATTTGATAACAAAAGATATTGTTTTTTGATTTATTTTGTAAATAATTATAAACAACAAGAACATCCTTATCATCAATTTTTAAATTTTTAGTTTCTTCAAATTGATTGATATATTCTCGCATTTGTTCTAACATTTTTTTTTCAGATAAATCAATCATATAAATATCCTTTTTTTAATTATTATTTATGAAATGCCTAATTCTTTATCAATATCATCTAACCACTTAGGGCGATTATTTTTTTTTCTAAAATTATTTGTATTTTTTCGATCTTCAACTAAAAAATCATAAGCTGTTTCGGTAGAAATGATCCCTTTTTGTGTCCATGAATTTAAAATAGTTTTAAAATAATTGAAATTAGTAGGAAACTTTTCTTCGCTGGCTTTTAATTTACAAACATACATCATTAAAGCATTGATAACTCCTGGATCAATTTCTGATTGATTTAAAAGTTTTTCTACAATATCGCATAAATCAGCAGATAGATATTTATTTTTAATAAAATTTTCGATAATACGACTAGGAGAAGTGTTTTTTAAATAAAAAATCATTTCTTTTTCTCTATTATCGCTATCTTCGTTCTTTATATAAGCTAATTTAATTGAATAATTATTTTTTAAAAATCTTCTTTTAATAATTATTTTCAAATCATGTACATTAATTAATTTTAAATCACTATTACGAAAATATTCTTGATATAAAGAAGCCATTTCTTTAGGATCGATCCCGTAAACATAAGCGATTTTGGTAATATAATCAATATTATTCCATTTTAATAAAAAAGGTTTTTGAAAACGTTCTGGTAAAGAACTAATAAAAAGAGAGTAATCAAAATATTTTTCAAAAATATTTTTTTTAGATGAATAATTTTCGTTTTCGTGAAAATGATTATATTTTAATATCGTATTATTAAAATTAATCTTTTGAAAAAAATAAACATCTGTAAACTTTTTACTAATATGATGATAATTATCAAAATTTATTTTTGATATTTTTTTATCCGAACATTTTTGCTGTAAATAAAAATAATTTTCTTCTCCGATTTCACTTAATAAAAAATGACTAAAAATAGGATCTTGAAAAAAAGAAGCTGATTTTAAAGGACTTTCTAAATAATAAATAATGTTACTTTTTTCTTTATGTTTGAAAGTATTTAATAATCTAATAGCTTCGAGTTTCTCTTTTAATTTTGTAAATGTTGCTTGATCTATATTTAAAATATCTAATATCAATTGTCTTTTATAATCAGTTACTAAATTATTGTTTTTACTTAAAAAATAAAAAGTATAATATAATCCTATTGCATTCGTCCCTATTAAAGGATTGTATAATAACATCAAATTTTTTTGTTCTTCTTCGCCTAAAATAATTTCATTATAAATATTCAAAGTATTCAAAATATTTTAACTCTCTTTCTTTTTTATATTAAAATTATTCTTAGAATTATTTATTTTATTTTTAAATAATTTTACTTTTGGCATTGAATGCAAAAATAAGTACTTCTTCCGCTTATTTTCTTTTTTTGAATATTTTTTTGGCAAAAACAACAAGGTTCATTTGCTTTTCTATAAACTAAAAGTTCTTTTTGGTAAGAACCTTTTTGTCCAAGAGCCTCGAAACTACTAATAGAAGTACCTCCTAAATTAATTGCTTTTATTAAAACTTCCCTAGTTTTATTTAATAAAACTAAAATTTTTTCTTTGCTTAAGGTATTAACTGAAATTTCAGGATGAATTTTAGATAAAAATAAAATTTCACTAGCATAAATATTACCAATACCTGAAATGATTTTTTGATCTAATAAAACTGTTTTAATCGAAGTAGATTTTTTTTTTATTTTTTGATAAAACATTTCTAGTGATATTTCAAAAGGATCAGGTGCTAATTGATACAATTTACTTTCTTCAAGATAATTTTTTCGATAATAGATAGCAAAACGACCAAATTTACGAAAATCATAATATCTCAAAATTAAACCATTATCTAAATGAATACGAAAATGTTCGTGTAAATGTCTAAATCTACATTCTTCATGAGAATTTAAATATATTTTCCCTTCCATTCGTAAATGACCAACCAAAACTAAATCATCGCTTAAAAAAAATAATAAAAATTTACCTTTTCTTTGTATATCTAAAAAAACTTTATCAACAATTTGATAAAAAAAATCAATATTTTTTATAATATTATTATAAAAAATATCTATTTTCTTAACACAACAATTAATAATCTTTTTTCTTAGTTTTCTTATAATAACTTCTACTTCTGGTAACTCTGGCATCCTCAATAACCTTTATTTTAATCAGTAATATTAAAAAAAATAAAACATTTTTAAAAAATTAATTTATAACATTAATTTTTTTTATTTCAAATTAAATTCATTATAAAAAATATTTTGATAAAAATTAATTTTTTTGTTGATAATCTTTTCTCTCTTTTTCGCTTAATTGTTTGAATTTATCAATTATTAAAATATAATTTTTTTTTTCTGAAATATTATCAATTAATTTTATTATTCCTTCATTGATACGTATAATTTGTCCTGGCTGCAAAAAAAATTCTGGATTATCTTCATCAATATGTTCAAATTTAATTGTTATTTGAGATAAAAATTTTTTTTGTTTTGATTCTTGATCATAGAAAGAAAAATCAGAAATAAACCATTCTTTTACTTTTTTTTGTTCTTTATTAAAAACATATCTAACTTTTACTTGAATATCTAAATTATTAAAAATAACACTATTGTTGATTTTTTCCATCATCATTTCAGAAATCCTTTTTTTTATTTTCAAATTAATGTTCATCGATCATATCAACATATCGATTTCGACAAAAATATTTTTATAAAACTTTTATAAAGCGTTAATTATTAAAAATCATTTTAATTATATTATACATCAAATATTTTAATTAAACTAAGAATAAGAATTAATAATAAAATTAAGATATTATCGTAAAAAATATTAATTTTTAATTTTTTTTAAAATTGATATTTATATAAAGAAAATTTGATTTTTATCAAAAAATTAATTTATAGTTAAAATAATAGGAATAATGATAGGCTTTCTTAATGTTAATTCATTAATTTTTGTAGTTAAAAAATCAATAATAATTTTTTTTAAATAATTTTTATTGAACTTTTGGAACTTAATGAGATATTTATTTATTATTTTTTTTAACTCTAAAGAAATATTTTTAATTAATTCTTTATTGCTTTTCATATAAATAAAACCACGAGAAAAAATCATAGGTAAACTTATAATTTTATTCTTTTTTAGATCGATACTGACAATAACAGAAAATAAACCTTCTTCGCTTAAAATTTTTCTTTCTTTTACAATAATATTGCCTAAATCTTCTGTTCCGGATTCATCAATATAAACATCGCCAACATTAATTTTTCCTTTAATTTTAAAATTATTATCTTTTAAAGATAAAACATCACCATTATCTAAAAGAAAAATATTTTCTGTTGGGACACCGCATTCTATAGCTAATTTTTTATGTGTCATTAACATAACATATTCACCGTGAACAGGCACAAAATATTTGGGTTTTACTAAATTTAAGATTAATTTTAAATCATTTTGATTAGCATGACCAGAAACATGAGTATTAACTAAAAAACCATGCGTAATAACATCAATATTCATTTTAAATAACAAATCTAAAATTTTATTAATACTATATTGATTACCAGGAATAGGCGAAGAAGAAAAAATAACCGTATCTTTTTGATGCAATTTTATTTGTCGATGTATTCCGTTAGCTATTCTACTTAAAGCAGCTAAAGGTTCTCCTTGAGAACCTGTACAAATTAAAGTTAAATTATTATATTTTTCTAGATCATTGTTATCGATAATCGAACCTCGTGGTACTTTTAAATAACCATTTTTAATACCTATTTCAATTGATTTTTCCATGCTTCTTCCGAAAATAGCTATTTTTTTTTCAGTAACAATACTAGCTTCGATAATTTGTTTAATACGATGAAAATTAGAAGCAAAAGTAACAATTATAATTCTTCCCTTGATTCTATAAAAAAGTTGTTTAATTGTAATTCCGATCGTATTTTCAGATTGTATAAATTCTTTTTGTTGAGAATTTGTAGAATCTGAAAATAAACATAATGTTCCTTGTTGTCCTAAATTTGATAGCTTATCGTATTCAGCTAGAGAACCGACTGGAGTATGATCAATTTTAAAATCACTAGTATAAAATAGAATATTTTTATTATGTTTAAAAACAATACCAAAAGTATCAGGAATAGAATGATTCATACGTATAAAAGAAACTTCTGTATTAAAGAAGGAAAATTTTGAATTATGAAAATACTTCGTCATAATATTAATATATTTATTTAATTTATGTTCTATTAATTTTATAATAATCAAATCATAAGCTATACCTGTTATAAAAATGCGTGGAATTTTTACTTTTTTTAATAAAAAAGGAACTCCCCCAATATGATCTTCGTGACCATGAGTAATAAAAAGACCAACAATTCTATCTTCGTTTTTTAATAAGTACTCATAATTAGGAATAATATAATTAACACCGAAACAAGTATCTCCGGTAAAAGAAATACCTGAATCAACAATGAAGATTTTTTTTTCTATTTCAAAAATATACATATTTTTCCCTACTTCTCCTAAACCGCCTAAAGCATAGAAAAAAATGTCATTATTATTTGGGAAAACGTCGTTTTTTATTATAGACACATTTATTGTATCCTTTCGTTTTTTATCTTACTTTAAAATTTCGAAAAATATCTAATTAAAAGTTAATAATTGCTAACAATTAAAACAGGAATAATGATAGGTTTTTTTTTGGTTTCTTTAAAAACAAATTTTGATATATGTTCTCTTAAATCATTTTTAAAATCACTTAATTTTAAATTTGAATTATTTTGCAAAAATTGATTATTTAAATCTAAAAAAATTTCTTTTAATTTATTTAAAATAATTTCGACTTGTGGGCTATCTAAAAAACCTTTACTTACAATTTCGATATTACCAACATTTTTTTTGAATTTTAGATCTATATTACATGCGATAATAATTACACCATCATTAGCTAACAGTTCTCTATCTCTTAAGATATATTCATTACCTTCTAAAACAGGTGTTCCATCAATTAAAATTTCACCTAATTTTTTCAAAAAACCTTTTTGAATATAAGGTTTATTTTTAAAATCATAGATCCATTTATCACCGTTTTCAAATAAGAAAATATTTTCTTTAGCATAATTAAAATTCTCAGCAATTTTTTTAATTTGGAATTGATGTCGATATTCCCCTATTATAGGTAGGAAAAACTTAGGTTCTAATAAATGTAATAATAATTTTAAATTTTCTTCATAATTATAAGATACTTTAAATAGATCTTTAATTAAAATATCAACATCAAAACCATTACGAGCTAAAAGATCTAATGTTTTGCTTTGAATCTTATCAACACCTGATGATTCAATGGATAATAATAAAATCTTATCTTTTGGATGTAATTTCATTAAACGATCTGTTTGTTTGCATATTCTTTGCAATCTATAAAAAGGCTCAAACCGTTTACCAACAATTATTACAACTAAATTAGTATATTTAATATAATTTGTAGATGTTTTTAAATTCACTAAAAAACCATATGGAATTTTTAAATAACCTTTGCGTAAAGCTACGTTAACAATACTTTCGCTTTTTCTTCCTAAAATAGCAATTTTTAAATTCAATTCTACTGCTAAATTAATGACTAATTGTATTTTTACTAAATCAGGAATTAAAAAAGAAATTATAATATTATTTTGAATATTAGTTAAATAACTACTAAATTCATATTCCAAAACAGTTTCTTTTTTTTGTGGATTAATATTAAAAGCACCTTGTGATGAAGATATTAAAGCTAAAGTCTTTTTTTTTTGAGATAATGAAGCTAAATAAGCATAATTAGTTTGAAATTGTTTATTTTTAGATTGTAAAAAATACATCTCACTTATATAAAAAATCAAACCTTGTTCTGTGTCAAAAGCTATACCAAAAGACTCTGGTAAAAAATGAGCTATATTGAAAAAAGAAACTTTAGTATCAATAAAATTTAATTCAGAAGATTCGTTAATAATTTCTAAATTTATTTTACTAATTTCTAAATTATTTTTTAAACAATTTGTTTTTAAAACATTGATAATAAATTCTGTTCCATAAACAGGAACTTTAAAATAATGAGCCAAATAATCAAAAGCTCCTGAATGCGTTTCAAAAGCAGAAGTAATAAAAATAGCTTTAATTTGATCTTTAATATTTTCTAAACAAGTATAATCTGAAATTATAAAATCTATTCCAAGAACAGAATCGTTAGGATATTTTAATCCCGTATCTAAAATAAAATAAGAAGATTTGATTTTTAATAGATAAAAATTTTTTCCATTTTCACCAATTCCTCCTAGAGCGAAAAAATTAATATCTTTATGCATGTATAATACGGACTCCTTAAAAAAATTTCTCAAATTATGTAAAATAATTAAAAATATTATTGTTTATTCCTTTTTTTCGAAAAAAATTATATTATAATGATATAATAAAATTTCAATTTATTGATTTAACATAAAAAAGAAAGAAAATTTAAAAATATGAATGATTTTTGCAAAAAAATAAAATTATCTAAAAATCAAATTTCTCTTATTAAAAACAAAAAATTATCAAATTTAGGAATGAATTTAGAAAAAGATATCAATTCCACCAATCTTTATTATAATAGACAAAACAAAGCTTTGATTTTTAAAAGCGAAATACCTATTCAAGTTGTTAAAGTAAAATATCATCAAAGAAAAAAAACTCAAATAACAGAAGCTTATTATCGCTCGCGTTCCCTTCCGGATTATCAAGGCTTATATAAAGAAAAATATTTATGTTTTGACGCTAAAGAGACTAATCATAAAACAAATTTTACTTTTGCAAATATTCCAGAACATCAAATATTACATTTACAACGCGTCAAACAATTCAAAGGTATAGCTTTTTTTTTAATTTTTTTTGTTAACAAAAACAAATATTTTTATATGCCTATAGAATTCTTTATTAATTATATCAATAATACCCAAAAAAAAAGTATTAATTATAATATCTTAGAAAAAGAACTTTTTGAAATTCCTTTCGGTTACAGTCCTCGAATTGATTATTTAAAAATTGTAGATAAATTTTTAAAATAAAATCAGAATTTAATATATTTTGACTTTATTCTGATAGAAAAAATTCAATATTTTCCTTTAAAATAGGATTTAAAAAATAAAAAATAATTCCTAAGATAATATTGGTAATTATCACAGATATTAAATAAAATAAGAAAATAAAAAAAGCCAAAGAAAAACCTTCTCCTGAAATTTTTAAAATTGTTTTTGGGAAATGCTCTAAAAATTCATTAAAACTATTAGAGTAAAAAAAATGAATTATTAAAGCAAAAATAAAGTAAGAAACAATTTGGATCAAAGTAATTAATGATAAACTTTGAATAACATTTCGATAATAATTTAAATGTTTTAAATCTTTACGATAAAAAAATCCTGTTATTACACAAGACAAATAAGGAATAATAAAAATATATAATAATAAAGAAAATGCAAAAAATAAAGAAAATACATCATTATTAACTAAAATTAAATCATGTTTATGAAATGAAAAAACAAACTCTAATAAACTATGAATTAAAATATAAAATAAAGTAGAAAAAAAACTAAATTTTAAACCAAAAAGAAAACCTATTGATAAAATTGGTAATAATTCAATTTTCAATAAAGAAAAATAACAATGAATTCCGAAACTAAAAGAAACAATATATTCTATAATAAAAGCAATAGCTAAGAAAAAAGAAATAGCAATAATTTTTTTTAATAATAAATTTTTCATACTTATATTATATATGAACTTATATATGACCTTTCTTTTTTTATTATTTTTTTATATAATTCCTATAAAAATATTTTTAATATAAAAATATTAAATCTCGCATATTTATTGTCAAAAAAATATCCATAAATACTTTAATGAAAATTATTTTGGTTATAATACAAAATATTTTAGATTATTTCAATAAAACATTTATCCATATTTTTAAATTTCTATTTTGAAAAAATAAAAATTAATAAATTTAATTTTAACAAGAAAAATTAGATAACCAAGAGAATACTTTTTTTATTAAGTAAAGTATTCTCTTATTTTTATCATTATAAATATATCATTCCTTTTGTTAATAAAGTTAAAAAATCTTCATTTTTAGCATTTAAAATATAATCATTAATATTAACATGTTCTAAAATTTTTTTTATTTCTTCTTGATTATAAAGGATATTCTCGAAATAATTTGTAAATTTAAATAATCCATTTTCTTCTTTTTTATGAAAGAAATCTCCTCTTAAAAATATTTTTTCTATTTTTCCTTTACGTAAAGATAACAAAATTTCTAAACAACCCCAATCAAAAGTTTGTTTTAAATTTTTTGTATAAAAAGGATGTTCTCCGTATATCCATTCTTTATTTGAATATTTTAAGGCCATATTTTTAATTTTTGATATTTCTTCCTCGCTTAGAATATAAATTCTATTTGTTAAAAAATTTTCTAAATAAGTCATTAATTTTTCTTGTGTAATATCTTTATTCAAATATTTTTTTAAATTAGTAACACGAGATGAAACACTTTCTATTCCTTTAGAAATTAATTTTTCATCATTAGGAGTTATGCAACGAATCATAGTAGGAATATCACAATTATAAAGTAAAGTGCCGTGCATAATCATTCCGTTCTTATTCTCCATAAAAGAACTACCAGAAACTTTTTTCCCATTTAATAAAATATCATTACGTCCACTAAAATATAAATCTATTCCTAATTTTTTAAAAGCTTCAATGATATGAACTAAATATTTTTTAAAACTAAAATCTTTATCTTTTTTTTTGGTAATAATACTAAAAAGAGGAGTTTGAGGATCATTATAAACACAACCTCCCCCTGTGGGACGTCTAAAAATATCAATTTTATTTTCTCTTAAAAAATCTAAATTAACTTCGTTTTCGATAATTTGATTTTTACCAATTACAACTCCGTGAATTTTCCACAAAAAGAAAAAGATTTCATTTTTATTTAAAAAATTATTTAAAAAATATTCTTCTAAAGCGAAATAAAAATAAGGTTTTAAGCTTTCAGAATGATTACATTTAACTAAAATCATAATAATTATTAACCTTTACTTAATAGATATACACAAATAATATTCAAAAATAAAATAAAATTCAAAAAAATAAATATTTTCTAAAACAAATAAATTTATTGAAATAATATTTCAGAAAATTAAATTTTTTATTCTAATTCTTGTAATCTTCTAAAAAGTTGTTTTTGCTCATATGATAATTTTGTAGGAGTGATTATTTTCACAATAACATAATGGTCGCCTTTACGATAAGTATTTAAATAAGAAACACCTTTATGTTTTAATCTGAATTTAGTATTTGTTTGTGTTCCAGCAGGAATCTTTAAATTAATTTCTCCATAAATTGTTTTTATATCAATGATGGCACCAAGTGTCGCTTGAGAAAAAGTAATATCAACATTAGAAAAAATATCATTTTCTTTTCTTTCGAAATTTTCATGTTTTAGAACATGAAAAAGTATATATAAATCACCATTTGAAACTCCTAAATGACCTTTATTTCCTTTTTCTTCTAATTGTAAAGTCATACCATCTTCTACTCCAGCAGGTATATTAATTGTAAATGTTTTTTTATTTTTGATTCTTTTATCCCCTTTGCATAAAAAACATTTATTCAAAATAATATGACCTGTACCACGACATTTGTTACAAACTTGCTTAGTGTTTATATTACCTAAAAAAATTCTTTGTGTTTTAGTAATATATCCTGAACCATTACATGAAGAACATAAAATAATATCTTTAGACTCTTTAGCTCCTGTAGCATTACATTGAGGACAGTCTTCCTCGATATCTAAATCAATTTTTTTCTCTGTTCCTAAAACTGCATCCAAAAAACTAATAGTCATTTCAACATGCAAATCTTTTTGCACTTTTGTTTTTTGACTATTATTTTTAGATGTTCTGCCGCCAAAAAAAGTTTCGAAAATATCATCAACAAAATCAAAACCTCCGCTATTACTGAACCCTTGAAATCCACTGCTTGTTTGTTGATTATAAGCATCATGACCAAAGTTATCATAATTAGATCTTTTTTGAGGATCTTTTAAGGTTTCATAAGCTTTTTGTACTTCTTTAAATTTTTCAGTGGCGTTGTTTTCTTTGCTAATATCTGGATGATATTTTTTAGTAAGTGTTCTGTAAGCTTTTGTAATTTCTTGTTCGCTAGCTGTTTTAGATATTCCTAAAACATCATAATAATCTCTTTTTGTATTCACATCGAAACAAACTCCTAAATAAATTTCAGTAATTAAAATTTTTAAAAAATTAAGAAAGAAACCAAAAAAAATAAATTTTTTTGATTTCTAAAAAATATTAAAAAAATAAATTATTTTTTTTCTTTAAATTCAGCATCCAAAGTTTCATCATTAGATTTTGAATTATCTTTTTGATTATTTTTTTTATCATTATCATAACTATTATCTTTTTGATTGTTTTTTTCTTGTTCTTTTTGATAAACACGCATAACTAATGATTGTGCTTCTTTTTCTAAAAGTTCAAATTTTTCTTTAATTAAATTAAAATCTTCACCTTTTAAAGATTCTTCTAAAGAATTAATATGACTTTGAATTTTGTTTTTTTCTTCATCATTCATTTCATTTTTTAAAGTTTCTAAAGATTTTTTTGTTTGAGCGATTAAGCTATCAGCATTGTTTAGAAGTTCAATTTGTTCTTTTTTCTCTTTATCCGCAGCAGCATTTTCTTCAGCTTCTTTAATCATTTTTTGAATTTCTTCTTCTGATAAAGAACCTTTTCCTGAAATAACAATTTTTTGTTCTTTGTTTGTACCTAAATCTTTAGCTTTTACAGAAACAATGCCGTTAACATCGATATCAAAAGAAACTTCTATTTTCGGAACTCCTTTTGGCGCAGGGGGGATATTATCCAAACGGAATTGCCCTAAATTTTTATTATCTTTAGCAAGCGGTCTTTCGCCTTGTAAAACGTTAATATCAACAGAGGGTTGATTATCTACAGCAGTAGAAAAAATTTGAGATTTAGAAGTAGGAATAGTAGTGTTTCTATCAATTAATTTAGTAAAAACACCTCCTAAAGTTTCAATACCTAGAGATAAAGGGGTTACATCTAAAAGAACAACGTCTTTAATTTCGCCTGTTAAAATACCGCCTTGAATAGCAGCTCCCATCGCAACAACTTCATCAGGATTAATACTTTTATTAAGGGTTTCTTTATTCAATTCTTTTTTAACTAAATCTTGAACAGCTGGAATCCTTGTTGAACCACCTACTAAAAGTACTTGATCGATTTCACTAGATTTCATTTTAGAATCACTCAAAGCTTGTCTTAAAGGAACAGAACAACGTTTTACTAAATCTTGTGTTAATTCATCAAATTTTGCTCTAGTAATATTATATTCTAAATGTAAAGGTCCACTCGTTGAACTCATAGAAATAAAAGGTAAAGAAATTTGAGTAGCTGTAATACTACTTAATTCTTTTTTAGTTTTTTCTGCAGCATCTTTTAATCTTTGTTTTGCTGTTTTATCTTTTGATAAATCAATCTGATATTCTTTTTTAAATTCATTAACTAAAAAATCAACAATTTTATAATCAAAATCATCGCCACCTAAGTTATTATCTCCTGAAGTAGCTAAAACAGAAAAATTACCTTCAGCTAAATTCAAAACAGAAACGTCAAAAGTTCCTCCTCCTAAATCAAAAACTAAAATGTTTTGTTCTTTTTCGCTTTTATCTATTCCATAAGCTAAAGCAGCAGCAGTAGGTTCGTTAATAATTCTTTTTACTTCTAAACCTGCAATTCTTCCTGCATCTTTAGTCGCTTGTCTTTGATTATCATTAAAATAAGCAGGAACTGTAATAATTGCTTGTGTAACTTCAGCTCCTAAATAATCTTCTGCTTGTTTCTTTAAATTTTTCAAAATCATTGCACTAATTTCTTGAGGAGTGTATTTATGATTATTTATATTAACAGTAAAATCATTCTCTCCCATATGTCTTTTAATCGAAGAAACAGTATTTGGATTAGTCAAAATTTGTCTTTTAGCCACTTCTCCTACTAAAATTTCTTTTCCTTTGAAAGCAACGATAGAAGGTGTTGTTCTTCCGCCTTCAGCATTAGTAATTACTTTTGATTCTTTTCCTTCCATAACAGCAACACAAGAATTAGTTGTTCCTAAATCTATTCCTATAATTTTATTTGTTTTCATTATTTTTATTACTCCATTCATTAATTTTTACCATAGCTGGTTTTAAAACTAAATCTTTATAAAAAAAACCTTTTTGTAAAACAGAAACATTAATACCATTAGGTTGTTCTTTATCTGCAATTTTTTCAACAGCATAATGGAATTTAGGATCAAATTTTTCACCTAAAGCTTTAATTTCTTTAACACCATTTTTTGTTAAAGAATCTTTCACTTGTTGATTAATCATTTTAAATCCAGATAAAAATTGTTGTAATAATTTATTATCTTCTATATTTGTTTCCAGAACTTTGTCAAATTGTTCTAAAGGGATGATTATATCATTAATCAAATCCATCGAAGCATATTTTAAAGCTGTTATTTGTTCTTTTTGGATTCTTTTTTTAAAATTTTCTAAATCAGCTTGATATTTTAACTTATCGTTTTCTCTAATATTACAAATCGCCAATAATTCTTCTTTTAATTTTTTATTATCTTCTTTTAATTTTTTATTATCTTCTTTTAATTTTTCGATATTCAAACAATCACAATCTTTACAATCACATTTGTTACAGTCAAAATCTTCGCAATGACCGGAATATTCGCAATTATATTTTGATTTTTTTGAATCTTTTTTTAATTTATTATTTTCTAAATTATCATTTTTTTTATTTTGAATAATTTCTGCGTTCTTTATTTTATTTTTTTCACTTACAACCATTAGATAAATTATACTCCTTTATAAAAGTAAAAATAAATATTTTTTGCAATTTTTATTTAATTTCAATTTTGATTATAATCAACTATTCATTATTTTCATTTCTTTTTTTATTTCTTTTTATTCTATATATAAATTGGATAAATGAGCAGACAAATATTCTAAAAAAGGAATGATTTCTTGATATTTAATAATTCGAGGACCTAAAACCGCAATAAAACCTTTTTCTCGCTCGTTAATATAATAAGGAATAGAAATAATTATTAAATTATAGTAAGACATTAAACGAATTTGATTAACTAATTGACAAATAATTTTTTGTGGAGAATTAAAAAAAATTTCATTTAATTCTTTAGTATCCAATAAATTCATCATTTTTTTTATTTCTTGAAAATTTTTATTATCAATAAAATTCCAAAAATTAGTAATGCCATAAATATCATAATTATATTTTTCAAAACTACAAAAAACCTCTATTAAAGATTGAATCAAATAATTTTTATATTGATCAGAAATCTTAAGTTTTTCTTGAATAATATAATCATTTTTTAATATTGAAATAGCTTCGTGCAAATGTTTTCCAAATAGTAAATTATTGAAAATGCGAATTATTGTATGTAAATCCTGAATATCAAAATCTTTATTTTTTTCTAAAAAAATATTTTGATTCCTTAAATAACCTTTTTCTGTTATAACTAACAAAACAGCTTTTTCTTCATTAACAAAAATTAATTTCAACTCATTAATTTTATGATGTTTCAAAAAATCAGATTTAACATTAATAACTACATAATTAGTGAAATCACAAAATGAATTAAAAAGATCTTTGATAATCTTTTCTTTTAAATTTTTGTTTTGCTTAATTATTTTTTCAAATAAAATAAATAATTTTTCATTCTCTTGTTTACGCGTGATTAAGTTATTTAAATAAAAAACATAACCCTTAATAGAAGGTATTCTTCCGCTAGATTTATGAACTTTTTCTAAATAACCTTTTTTTTCTAACTGAAGCATATCATAACGAATAGTAGCGCTAGAAAATTTTAAATAAGATAATTTCGCTAATAATTGAGAACCTACAGGTTTAGAATCTTTAGAATAATATTCTATAACTGCTTTTAAAATAAGTCTTTTTCTATCAGAAAGCAACAAAACAACCATACACCTTTAACGCTTTGACTAAAAACTAAAATAAATTATATACTATCATTAAATGAACTGCTCAATTTATTTTTAATTATTTTAGCAATCGAGTATAATGACTGCTAACTTAATTTTATTACTTTTTTTATATAATGTCAAGTATAAAATATTTTAAAAGATAAAAAGATTTAATTAAATTTTAATAAAAATAATTAGAATGAAAAATACTTATATAATATTTTATTTAATTTAGTATTATATTAGTTATTAAGTATATAGGTACTAGATTAAATAAGATTAAATATTTATAAAAAAATGTTTTCACTTTTATTTATGGCCTATATATTAATCTTAATTATTTAAAATTTTATTTGTAATTCCTATTTCTATTTGCAATTGTATATAAAATTTTAAAATAAATAGTATTATAATTATATATATATATAATTAATAGGTTAAGTCATAGATTGTCACAAAAGATATTAGATATCATATAAATATAAAATTATATAATTTTAACTTATTAATTATCATTAATGAAATATCTAATTTAAATAATATAAAGAAATCGATCAAAGTATGAAATAAAGTATGTATCTTAATAAAAATCAGAAAAAAAAATTATATATTTTTTTTGGATTAATGTTATTGATATTATTTTTTTATTATTTTTTAGTCTGGAAATATATCAAAAATAGTGAAGAAATAATTGATTGTGATAACTATATTAAGAATTCAAAAAAAATATTTAAAAAAGATAAAAACGAAAAAATTAAATCTAAAAAAATTAAAGAAATTCGAGATATGCTTGAAAGAATATTAAATTCTCAAAAATCAGAAAATAAAAACTTTTCAAATACAAAAGAAAATATATTTGACAAATGTGACGAATACGAAATTAAACCGTATCATTTTAAACAAGGAGATGTCATATACGCTTTTACTATAGATAAAATTAATGCTTTTCAAGAAGGGATTATTAGTGAAAATTATAATTCTTCTGATACACATTCGTTACCTGTTTCTATCAAAGGGAAAAATAATAAAATTTTTTTCAACACTGAAGGAAATTTTGTTGGTTTTTCTTTACCTAATCAAGATGAACAAAAAGGAATAAATTACGTTGTAACATCTAATTGTATATTTTATTTTTTTCAATGTCATAAGTGTTATGAAGATAAACAACGACAAGAAGAGGAAGAAGAAGAACAAAAATACAAAGACAAAGAAGAAAAAAAAATACAAAATTTGGAAAAAAATAATTATTATTTACCCATCAAAATTAAAAAAAAAGAAAATGACACAATCATAAAACGTAAAATTTCTTTTGATCAAAAAGGAAATTATTTGGGAATTTTTAAAAATTCATCCAAAAAAAGTAAATATATTTCATTAGAAAAATTATATAAAAAGATGAGAGCAGAAATAGATAAACAAAGAGAATGTAATAAATGTCAAGAAATTTTGAAAAAACAATACGAAAATCAACAACTTAACGAAGAAAAAAAACAAAAAGATATAAACGAAAAAATTATCGAAGATTTAAATACAATTACTTTTGTAATTTTCGCAAATAAATCTTTAGGTCAAGATTCTTTGGGTTCAGGTTTTATTTGTAAAGTTGAACAAGTACAAGAAAAGAAAGAAAATGAAAAACAAAAATATAAGTATTATATTTTAACTAATAGACATGTGATAAAAACAGATGATAATCCAAATGCTCCTGCTATTATGGTTTTGAATAAATATTTCGAAGACAGCATCAAAAATATCAAAATTTTAGGATACATTGACAATGAAAATGATTATGACGATATAGCAATCTTGGAATTTGAAAACGATGATGAGAAAAAATATACAAAAATAAAAAAAATTTTAGATGAAAGGATGAAAAATTTCTATCCAGAAGAAAAAAAAATGAAAATTAAAAAAGGGGATTTTATTTACAATATGGGCTCTCAATTAGCTCAAATTATAGATGTCGATTTGGATCCAAAAGAAAATTATATTATCCGATTTTTTTATGAAAATGGCGAAATCTTAGTAGAATTACTTGATCAACCAAAAAAGAGTATAAAAAAATATCTTGAAATCAATTTATTAAAAAAAGGGAATATAGTTTTTTTTAACGAAAAAGAAATTAATTTTGATATTAAAATAGATAATGGAAATAGCGGTGGACCTGTTTTTGATGAAAAAGGAATGATAATAGGAATGAATAAAAGTTCTGTCGAAAACCCTGTCATGACAGATCAATTTTCTCAAGCTATTAATATAACACATATAAATGATATATATCAAAAAATAACAAACAAAAAAAAACAAAATCCAATTCCAACAAAATTTATTTTTAAAGATGATGATTTTCAACAAGAAAAAGAAGAAAAAATAAATCAATTCATTTCTAATTCCGATTTAAATTCTTTTCTAGAAAAACAAAAAGACATTACTTTTTCTATCAAAGATTTATTTTATATTTTGAAAAATAAATCAGAATCTAAAATATTATTATTTCCATCATCATTTAATAATAAGAATATTCAAAATGAACAAATTAATCTTTTTTTAATAAAAATTTACGATGATCAAAAACAAATATTTTGTTTCAATCCGAAATATGATCAAATAGAAATAGAATTTAAAGCAAAAAATGAAAAAAAAATTAAATTTTTTTTCAGAAAAAAAAATAATAATATAATTATTGAAGAAAAAGAATACTTGTTTAAAAATTCTTTTAAATATAATCCTTTTTTATCTTTTCGTATTATGGACAAAAAACAAAATGATTTGTTAAGCAAATCTTTAGTTATTTGGGAAAAAGATAATAAAAATGTTGAAGGTAATGGTGTTATTTTTCAAAAAAAAACATTATCTAATGGTAATTTTTTGTATTTTATTTTGTCAACGCATAAAAATAATTTAGGATTGTTTTTTTTACCTTTTTATAAAAAAATAGAACCGTTAGTCAATTTATTATCTGATAAAGTTAATATTATATTATCTAATATCGAAGGTTCTAATTCAAAAGAAAGAGGTGTTTTAAAAAGTTTTTATTATGGAAATTATAATTTATCTTTGATAACTTTTGAATCTTCAGTAGAATACCCTATAACACCAATAAGAAAACTTTCTGATTCAGACATCAGTGAAGATATATATTATATAACTAATACTGATAACAAAAATCATTTCCCACAAATATTCAAAGGAAATGTAAGTTTTATCGAAAATGAAAATTTTCTTTTTGATTCTGTTTTTGATTTAAAAACAAAAAATACTTTTTATGGACAAAAAATCAATTTTCTATGTTTCGATAAAAATGGTAATTTTTTAGGAATTAATCATTTTATATCCAATAATGAAATACCACATAATTTCATCAAAGCTTCTTTTATAAAAGGAGAAATTATCAAAGAACTTTTGATGAAAGAAAAATGGAAAAATAATATTCAAATAATTTATTTTGTTTTTTTTATAATTATTACTTCTTTTATAATAATTTTCATATTACCTATTAAAAATATTTATTCATATAAAGTAAAGAAATTATAAAGAAATAATCTAGATATTGAAACTTAACTATTTATATTTAATTAATATAATTATAAAAAATAAAAATATTAATAAAAATATTTTATTTTTTATTAATATTTTTTTATTTCTTTTTTCTTTTCTTTTTACTTTTCTTTTTTGTTTCTTTTTTGTTTCTTGTTGTAAAAATAAAGAAAAAAAGATTTAATTAAATTAAATAAATTATTAATTAAATTACATAAATCATCCATAAAACATAAAAAAGCAGGGAAGGATAATAAAATCAAAAGAAAAAGAACAAAATGAACAAATGATTGATATATTTCTTTATGATTATTTAAAAAAGATTTTAAATACAACCACATTTTATTTTTTTGTTTTTTCTAATTTTAACTGACGATAATGATTAACAAAAAAACCTTTTTTTAATTTTTGAAAAATAATTTTATAACTATAACAAATGAAAATTTTATAACTATAACAAATGAATTTGAACATTAAAAAAGATAAGATAAATATGACATATTGTAAAAAAATTGAAACTTTTTCAAGCATCTGATTTTTCTCCTTTGTTTTTTTTTGATTTAAAAATTAAAAAAAGATAATCAATGATATAAACAATGGTATAAAATAATTTCTCTACCAAAAAAGAAATAAAAGGATAAATTAAACAAAGAAACCAAAAAGTCAAAAAATTAGCGAAAATGTTTTCTTCATCTTTTAAAACGAGATAATGAGATATATAATTTAAAAAAAAATTTTTGATAAATTGAATATAAGGTATTTCAACTAATTTGTTTAAAATCAAATTATCTATTTTTTTATTTAAAGAGCGAAGCAAATAAATTATATAATCCATTTAAATGTCGAAATTAATGAATTAGGATAATTATTTATTCTTTTTTTTTTCATAAAAATCATATTTTTCTGATCAAATTGACCTCTTTTTTTATTTATTTAAATGACACAAAGAATTATGATAATTCTATCTTTCTTATTATTCTTAATTATCTCTTGTTTCCTACTTTACATTTTACATTATTAATAATATTTTAATAATTTAAACATTGAAATTTTAAAAAAACAAAAAAAATTAATATTTCAATTTTATTATTTTAATATAAAATTTAATAAAAATCAATATTTAAATATTTTTGTTCAAACAAATATTATAAAATAAATTTTTGGAAAATTATTTTCAACATTAATGAAAAATAAAATATTAAGGAATTTTTAATTTTATTTAAATTAAAAATGATTATTTTATCTTTTTCTATGTTTTAGAAAATATTTCATCATTTGCTAAATAAACTTTAATACTATCTTCAAATATCATGTTCTATGATCAAAGATTTAAATTTTTTTAAATAAATATCAATTTTTCTCTACTTTTTTATCACGATAGATTTATAATCCTTATCTATTTATCTATCAAAATATAACAAATGAAATCGTAAAAATAAAGTCAAAATTGTTTATTAAAAAAACAAGTGGCTTTATTTTTCTATTTTAACAATAATATTTTAATGATTTACAACAATAAAACAATAATTTTCTTTATCTTTTTTTTAAAAAAATAAAGATTACTTTTTTTTAAGTTAATATTAATATTTTATTATTTTAAAACTTATCTATTTTTATTTTTTTAAGTTCATATTTCTTTTTTTTAAGGAGTAGTTAATATACAATAATAAATTAATAAATTAAAAGATTTAATTTGTTTTAAATATTAAAAAAATAATATTGTATAGATTTTAAGTTTTGATTTATCTTCTCAACATTAATAAATAACTACAATAAATAACTACAAAGACAAGACTAACTTCTTAATATGTTAATTTTTTTTTTTTTTTTTTTTATTTATCTTGACATAAGAAAAAAATGAAGTATAATTTTAATTAATATAAAAAAATTAAAAGAAAAAGAGAGAATGAAAATTATGGATGAAAAAGAGAATAATAAAAATATTTTAAATTTGAGATTTTTGTTTTTTTTAGTATTTTTAGTATTGATAATAGTCGGATTTTGTTATTTATTTATTAAAAACTTTAATTATTATGAAAATAATAAATATAATAATAAAGATACTTATACTTATGGTTTATTTTTTCCTGAAAATTCAACTAATTTTTTAATTAAAAATATAAATTTTTGTAAAGATTTATATACAAAAATTCATAAACATAACAGCGTTAATGGTAAAAAAATTTTAACAATAAATGATTTATTTGAAAATTTACATTTTAGCGATCTTTGTTGTTCTAGAATAGGATCTCAAACTAATAATTTAAATAAATCCAACAATGTAATGTATAACTCATTAGCTAACTACAAACAGATTACAATTAATTTGTGTTATTTTAGCGATATAGTAAAAAATTTGGCAGAAGATATCGAAAAATTTTTATCAAAAGAATATCCTAAAAATATTCAAATAAATATTAAAAAAATTTTGAAAAACGATGATTTATTTTCAAATAATTTAGAAAATAATAATAATATTTTTTTATTAAAATTATTTTCTACTTCTACAAAATCAGATTATAGTAAAATTGAATTTTTATTAAATTTATTTAAAGATGATGATGTTATTTCTTTAGATATCTCAAAAAATTTATTTAATGAAGAAGAAAAAAAATTATTATCTAAATTACAAAACATTTTTAATAGTAAAAATTGGAATAATATAAAATTAAATGAAACACAAAAAGAATTGAGAAAAGCTGTTCATGATGATATAAAACAATTAATTCGAATTTCGAATAATAAAGATATTAATGATCCTAAATTAAGCATGAAAATAAAACAAATTAAAAATTTGTTTATAGCAATTGATGGTGACACTTTGGGCAATGGAATTAATCAATTAATACTTTCAATCCCTAAGTATAATGATAATTATATCTCTTTTATTGATTTAATAAAAAAATTATGTAGTCAAATAATTACTAGTATACATGACTCATTTTTAAATGATAAATTTTCTGTAATACCCTTAAAAGAAATAGAAGTTGATTCTTCCAAAAAAGATTTTTATGATTTTAATAATTATTTAAAATTATTATTAGATGAAAAATTAAAAGATGAAAGGATACAAAAAATTATTAATGAATTTGTAGAACCACTTAATGATTTTTATACTACAAGACGAGAAGAAATAGAGAATAATGAAGATGGAAATTATAGTAATACGAATTCTAACAAAAATCATGAATTTTTTAAATCAACATTTTCACAAGAATATGATCGATGGAAATCCTTATTAAAATGTTTACAAGATAAAAAAAATGAATATAAGAACAAAAATAGATATCCACAAATAACTGAAAGTATTGATAATTTAATCAATATATCTTCAGAAAGTTTAGATAAAGCTTATGATGTTTATTCTGTATTTTATTTTTATTTGTTGACTACTGATATTGATTTTTTTGATAAACAAATTAAAAAATTGAATCAATTGGAATATATGTTCAAATTATGAACTAATTGAATTTTATTGAAAGGAAAAAATAATAAAAATGATTCATAAATTAATAAAAAACATCATAAATTTTTTGAGAAAAATAAAAATTGATTTAAAAAAACCACATTTTAAATTATGTATAATAATTATTTGTTTTTTAATTTTGGATATTATGGTTTTTATTGCGGTTCAATTCAGACAAATAAATATTTTTGGTTTAAGAATTAGCTTTAACAAATTTCTTTTAATTTTCCAACCTATTCAAAATCAAATGATTAGTACAATTCATTCATTGTCTTCGATTGTTTTTTTAATGTATTTTTTAAATTATTCAAAACAAAGTTCAAATTTCTTAAATTCTACTTTAATTTCTTCTAAACAAAAATCTCACTTTACTTTTCAAGATGTTGCTGGTAACGAAGAAGAAAAAGAAGAATTAAAAGAATTAATTGATTTTTTAAAAAATCCTTTTAAATATACTAGAATAGGTGCTAAAATTCCAAAAGGAGTTTTATTAGAAGGACCTCCAGGAACAGGAAAAACTTTACTAGCAAAAGCTTTAGCTGGAGAAGCTGGAGTTCCTTTTTTTTCAGTCAGCGGTTCGGAATTTGTTGAAATATTTGTTGGCGTTGGGGCTGCTCGTATTCGTCAATTATTTCAAGAAGCTCGT
>NZ_VIAE01000003.1 GCF_007821455.1 Candidatus Phytoplasma pini | reverse complement strand
AAAGATAATTTTTTCTTTTGAAAAAATTGTTTTGTAGTTTCAGGAATAATTTCTAAATCATTAATTAAAATTTTTTGTTTTATCCTTCTAGGTTTATAAAAAGAAAACTCATCTAAATTTTTAATTTCAACAAAATTAAAAAAACGATGATATTCATGATTATCATTTAAAATTTCTTTAATCAAAAGATTTAATAAATTTTTAGTATTTTGTTTTTGATTATCAAAAAATAAAATTCTTTCACAAGCAATTTTTAAATATTCTTCGTTTTTAATATCAATAATTTCAATTAATTGATCCGTTAAACTTAAGTTCTTTTGAATTGTTTCGATTAAAAAAAATATTTTTTTTTTAGCTTCTTTATCAGAAATATTATCTATTTTTTGTTGTTTTTCGGATAAAAATTGGAAATATAAATTATTTTTTTTAATTTCTATTAAAAAAGAATTAATTTTCCTACGATATTTAAAAAAATTATCAGTGGTTTTTAATAAATAATAAGAAGAATCAAAAAAATTTTTTTTATAATCTAATAATAATTGTTCTAAAACTTGTTGTACATTATCATGATATTGCATATTTAATAAATGGTCATAAAAACGATAAACATTTGCTTTCAAAATTTTTAATTTCATAACCAAACCTTCACTTTTCGAATGTATTTCTTGAAAAGTAGCATAATTTTTTTCATTTAAAAAAGTTTTTAAAAGAGAATAAATACTATAAATATTACCAACTGATTCTGGTTTAATTTGATTTAAAATTTTTTTTATAAAATGAATCATTTCAAGGCTGTAATCAAACAAATTTAAATTAATTGTATGGTAATCAACTCTTTCTTCACACAACCAACCATTTTTTTTAAATATTGAAATAATTTTTGTTGCTTTTTGTTTTGGGTTTTCCAATAATGTTTCTTCATCTTCTTTTTTTAATAAAATTTTTTCTGAAATTTGATAAAAATATTTTTCTAAATAATTTAAAGCTATTTTTTTGTCAATATTTAAATTATTTTCTTCATTAATTAAATTTTCTAAAATCAAAAGACAGTCAACATAAATATCCTTATTCGAAGAAGTTAATAAATGAAAAAAATAAGGAGGAATAACTTTGAATAAACGAGACATAAATACCTTTCTTTTTATTTGATATTTTACTTTTTTTATTTTAATATATTATTCTAAAAAAATTTTTATCTTTAGATAAATAAAATTTGCTAAAATTAGATTAGATTCTCAAAATTCAATATAATATACTATATATTTTATATGTTATTTAAATTAATTTATAATTGATTAAGAATTATTTTGTTTTTTTCTCAAAAAAATATAAATTTTTTATTTTTTAAATAAATTTCTTTCATTAATTGAAAATAAATTAAATTTTTCAAAGATAATAAAATTTTTATTTTTCTTATTTACTATAATTTAATGACAATTATACTAAATTATCTTTTATAGTTTCATAATTTGCTTCATTAAATTTAGAGATTTTACTATTTAAGTTATTATAAAATATATTGATGATTTAATCGAAAATGTTTTTAATTGTTCAGTTATTTTAAAAAAATTAGTTGATTTAGTTATTGCTATTAAATATTTATCTATTGGTTTAACTAATTATAGTCAAAATAATAAAAAGATTAGTTGTTAATTATACATTATAGTATAAAAGAGGGTGCCAAAAGATGTTAGAATATCTAGTTAGTCTGATGAACTACAAAAGTGATTAAAACATTACAACATTAGTATCGGGTTCATTGAACCAAAGAACAACGGATTACAGAAGAACCAAAAAGCGATTTAATGCAAAGAAACTAGCTGAGATGGACTACGCAAGCTAACATTTTACCTATGGAAAACCCTAAGATGGGCTAAGTAGCGCATAATAGAGATGTAATAACTAACCTATACACAGTTTACATAAATCGTGTAATCCACAAACCAATAATGATAGTTGGATAATCATATGTTGCTTAATTGAAATATAAATAACGTAGAATTCACCTAGAATAAAGAAGATTGTCCCTTCTTCAGTTTCATCTTTCAAAAACAACAGCTCTCCTAAGGGTAAAGATGATATTTGGAAGTAACTTGGATATTTCTCAAAATCCCCAACCTAGTCATGGGCTGTCGAACACGAAGAGATAAAAAGCTTCGTTTATTCAAGGATAAAGAGGCTATGGATTAGTCGGTAGCCGAAAACTCAAATTGAAATATTTGAAACAATAAACCTACTCGTAACAAGGGGTAACGACTCTTACAAGACAAAGATAACTAACCAAATGTTGGGATTTTCTAATGATGACCTACGAATGAGAGGCTGGTAAAATATGGTCCAATGCAACGAAATATTACAAAGCATGCTCAAGTCTACATTAGGAAAGAATCTAATCTCATAAAATGACATAATTATGTTATAAAAGAGGCTAGTTTTATTTTGCAAGGACAATCTACAAAACCGCATAAACTTTAGCGATAAGGTTTTTAGGTTTATGGAAAAAAGAACGTTACTGAAAGCCGTATGTTTGGAAACTTGCTTATAAGATTTGGAATGAGCTTAGTTTGTAATAAAAGTAAAGATACAAATTTTGCCAATAAATGCATCTAATTTATCACTATTGCTTTTAATAAATCATTCTTTAGAAAGTTATTTTGTTAAGATGAAAGTTTACGAACAAGAAAAAAATATCTTTTATTATTGAATTTTTAGCATTTTTGAAAAAATGGGAGATTAAATATGATTTGTCCTGATATTCGTGAATTTTTATTGGATTTTTTTGAAATTGACGTGATTGAAAATGGGTTTGATATTATTGATGGTTATGTTTAATTTAAGTTTTTTCAGAATTTGAATTTTTTGTATATGTTTTTTTGTTCGGAATAGTAATAAAATGTTTCAATTAGAAAAAATTATATTAAAATTATTTATTCAAAAAATAATAATTGATGTTTTTTCTTTATTTTTTTGATAATTTGTTATTTTCGGTATTTTATTATTAGTTGTTTTTTGAAAAAAGTTTTGATTTATAAAGATAGAAAGAGATTTGAAGATTCAAAAATTCTTTGGGATAAAATTCTGACTTTAAGATTTTTTTATTATTCATTTTGTTTTTAATTCTATATCTTTCTTGTTTCAGGTTATTTTAAAAAAAACAATATCATTTTAAGTATTAGATATTTTTAAAATATGAAACGTTGTTGGATAATGTGCCACAACATAAGGAAAAAGTAGAACCGTATCAGTCTTTAAAGCAAAACTATCTTGGAATAGATAATACATTAGTACTGGTTTTTCAAAAAGAGAAAGGCACAGAGATAAAATTATCTGCTAACTAAATTGCAAAATTTGAATTTGTGTTAATATTAAACTAATAATTGAACAAAATTAAAAATATTAAAATCGCATCTTGCTCAGGAACTTACTTACGAGGTGATGCGAGAGGTTATTAATATAAAGAAATCGAAAAAATCCACACATTTATCACGATTTTGTGTACAAAAAAGAATTTTAGATAAAAAAATACTTTTTATTAAGATTTTTCATGATTTTAATATAAAAGATTTATTTTTTCAATATTTATTTAAATATTATAATTTTAAAGATAATTATCAAGGAATTAAAATAAATGCGCATCAAAACAGTAAGATCTTTTGAAAAAAATCATAAAATACCTAGAATAATTTGGGATCAAATTTTTCATAACATCCCTTATACACCCTCTTCTTTTGGATTAAAACCCTGGAAATTTTTCATTATTGAAAATAAAAATTATAAAAATAAATTAAAAAAAGCTTTCATAAGCGAAAATAATATTCAACAATTAGAAAATAGTTCTGCTATTGTTTTGATTTTAGGAGATCAAGATAAAAAAAAATTAGCTAATTATATTTATCAACAAAAATTTTTAAATCAAGAATTTAACCAAGAAACAAAAGATCAATTATTAAAAAAAATTAATCAACATTATGATGATATGAATATTTTGAATTTAAAAAATGAGCTTTATTTAGAAGCAGGAATCGTTGCTACTCATTTTATGATTGAAGCTCAAAGTTTAGGTTATAATGGTTGTTTTATAGGTGGTTGCTATTACAATCAATTAAATAATATCTTAAATATTCCAGAAAGATATCTACCTATTATTTTATTTTCTTTAGGAAAAGAAAATAAAAATTTAGAAACAAAAAAACAAAAAAAAAATATTTTAAAATTAGATATAAATCATTTTTTTAATTTTCTTTGAGACTATAAAATAATTTTAATTTATATTGTATATATTTATTTTGATGTTAATAATTTTTCATTTTTAGTAAATTGAGATTTATTTAATTTATATTGATTTTTTGTAAAAAAAGAAAAATATAAATCATATTATTAATTGAATTAAATATCCTTATATTGATTAAAATAATAAAATTTCAAAAAATTATGCACTGTTCCGTTTTCTTAGACAACGGAACAGTGCAGACACCTCACAAAAGGTGCTTATTCAAAACAACAACATATTTTACTAATATTTTTTTTAAAAGACTCTAAATAATTAGTGGTTTTACATAACTCTAACCAATTACTTTTTCATTTCACCAAATAGAAGAATTTTTAAAAAAACATTGCTTTCGTTTATTTTTTTGTTATAATGTAAGTAATCCTATTTAATAGTTTTGGTCAATATATGTTGGTGGGTTTCTTTCTCATGTTATTAACATTAATAACATTGTTGATGAGTTGGATAGGGTTATGTGGTAAACATGGCAACACTAAATTTTACAAAATTTTTAAGTTGATAAAAAAAAAATAGATCCTCGTCGGGAGGAACTATTTCAATAATAACGGTATTTTTTGTTACCGTTATTTTTTATTTGTAGACTCATGGCGACACCTCCTTTTTTTAAGTTGATTGCACCTTTTAAAAGGAAGTCAAAACGACACCTCACAAAAGGTGCGTATTTAAAATAATAACATAATTTACTAATAAAATTTTAAAAGACTCTAAATAATTAGAGGCTTTACATAACTCTAACCAATTACTTTTTCATTTCATCAAATAGAAATTTTTTTAAAAAACATTGCTTTCATTTATTTTTTTGTTATAATAAAAATGATTCTATATATAAAAAAAATACTAATCAAATAGGATTGTGCGAATTCATTGTGTTACTATTTTTTAGGTAGGTAAAAAAAATAGAGCCTCGGGGTGGAGACTCTAATTCGATAATAACGGTATTTTTTGTTATAATGGCACTTTTCGGTACCACTATTTTTATTTTTTTCTGCGAATTCATTGTTTTATCTCCTTTCTTAGGTATTAACACCTTTTCGAAGGGATAAAGTAACACCTTACAAAAAGGTGCTTAATTAAAATAATAACATAATTTCCTAATAAATTGTATCTCCAAATTCTTGAATGTCAAAAAAAATAGAACCTGTTCAGAGGCTCTATTTTTATTTTTAAAGTAAAAGCAAAATTAAGAAGCATAGTTTTTTTACTCCTTTCTAAATAGTTTGCACCGAAAGGAGTCAGAACGACACCTTACAAAAAAAAGGTGCTTACTAAAAATAATAACATGATTTACTAACAAAATTTTAAAAGACTCTATTTTTTTAGAGTCTTTTTTTTATCGACCTTCAAATTGAAGGTCTTTTTTTATACCAAAATTTCAGTTTAAAGGATGAAAGAATGAAAAAACCATGAAACAAAAACAAAACCCAAAAACTAAATTCTCGAAAAAACCTAAAATTTCAAAAGGAAAGTGGTTTAATTTAGAATATCCTTTAAAAAAACAACCAAACAAAAAAACTATCCACAACAAACGGATTAAAAACATTAAAAATTATTAAAAGAAAAAAAACGGTTCCATTTTGATGTTTCGCAACCATTTTTTGTTTTTCTACTGGTTCCTATTTTACTGGAGCACAACCATCGTTAGTCTTAAAGAGTTTTTAAAAAATAAAAAGTGTCTAAACTTTTGGAACAGCGCATCTTTACATAATTTTTTGATTTTAATAGTTTTGATTTATGATTATGTTATTAAATATCGCTGTTAATTTATAAGAATGATTTTGTTAATTTATTAAGACCCTTTTCAAGATAGAACAGATGATAAACCCGAAAGAATTTAAAAATTAATAACTTTTAAATTCTTTCGGGTTTATTAACTATTCTGTCTTGGAATATAATAGAACCATTCTTATTGTTTTGTTCAAAAAAACAAAAAAATTAATTATGTTTAAAGAAAATATTTTAATTTTGAAATAAATTATTTAAGACAAAAATGAATAATAATGATAAAATAGTCATGTGATGTCTTATCATTAAACAATAATATATAAAATTTTTTTATGAAAAATAATTATTTTGATTAATAATCACCACAATACTTTGTTTTTATTTAATTTTTAGAAATAAATTTTAATTTTCATTACATATTTTTATTATTATTTTTTTACTTTTTTTGTATAAAAAATTATTTTTTTTCAAAAAAATGTTTTATTAATTGTTTCATTATTTCATTAATGTATTAATGTGGATGTTTTTTTGTTTATTGAATGAATCAAACAAATAAGGAAGGTTCAATACTTATTCAAATGAAGAAGAATTTTCAAAAAAAATCAAATACTGATAAAAACAGTATTATTTTAAATATTAAAGAAAAACCAATAAACAAAAAAAAAGAAATTTTTAGTATTCCTATATTTGTACTTATAGGAGTTCTTTTTGTATCTTTTATGAATTTGTTTTTGGCTTGTTCTGATCTTGGTAAAAACAAAATTGTTTGGCATTCTTTAATATCGAGTTTATTATTTGTAATGGCTTTATCAGGAGTACTTCAATTTATAGGAAATAAAACTCCTATTTTAAACAAAATAGGTGGTTCAGCTATTTTATGTTTGATTATTCCTTCGTTTATATTTACATATAAATTTTCGAATACAAGCATTGAACCATTTCAAAAATCTGTTTCTGAAAAATTGAATTTTTTAAGTTCGAGTCAAAATATTGGTTTTATAGATTTTTTTGTGGTGGCTTTAGTTTCAGGTAGTCTTTTAGGCATTAAAAAAAATGTTTTAAAAAAAACTTTTAAAAAATTTTTGCCTTTGGTATTAGTTTCTTTAATGATTTCTGCTATCGGAGTAGGGGTTTTGGGTTCTTTTTTGAAACCTAAATTGGGTTTAATCGATAATCCTAATATATATCAAAGTTATTTTATTGATGCTATTTTTTATATTTTTATTCCTATTTCTTGTGGAGGTGCTACTTGCGGTATTATACCTATTACAGAAGTTTTCTCTAGAGCAGTCAATAAAGATGTTGGTGGCAACATAGCTGAATTGGTAAAAGGTGAACTTATGCCTGCTTTATTAATTGGAGGAATTTTTAGTGTTATTTGTGCTGGTTTAATAAAAAATATTTTTAGGAAAAGTAAATATAATAGCCCTAATGGTCAATTAGAAAAAGATAATCAAGTTATCAACAAAGAACAAAATATAAAATTAGTCGAAGATATTAGTTTTGATAAAATCAAAGTTGGTTTTATAATTATTTTTTTTCTTTACACAATTAGCGTTTTGATTAAATTTTTTTTAGAACAAATCTTAATAATGATGTTTTCCGAAGTAGTAACTAAATTTATACCTCCTATTATTATTATATTAGTCTTAATAGTCATATTAGTCAAAATTTTTGATTTGGTCAATAGTTATTATATTAGTTGTATTAAACAAACTTCTGAATTGATAACAACTAATTTTTTATCTGCTGTTTTAGTTTTACTCAGTATGGGTATAGACATTAATATAATAATAAATAAAGTTTCTGATTTTCGTTATCTAATTATTTGTATTTCATGTGTTTTAACGACGGCTTTATCATCTGCTATTATAGGAAATAAACTTAATTATTACCCTGTACAAGCTTCTATTGCTGCTGGTCTTTGTGCTAATAGTATCGGCGGAGCTGGTAATACTGCTATTTTAGAAGCTTCTGATTCTAGCATATTAACGCCTTATGCTCAAATTTCAACACGTTTAGGCGGAGATATAGTAGTTATCTTAACAGCTATCATATATCCTTTATTATATTAATCTACTAAATTATAGTCCATTATTTTTTATATTTTTTTTAAAAATGAATATTTATTATTTATTAGCAATGAAAGGATTTGTTTTATGAAAGGTTTATTATTTTTATATAATGGTTTTGAAGATTGTGAAGCTATTGTGACAAGGGCTATGTTAAAAAAATTCGGTTTTGATGTTATCACATTTACACCTAATTTTTCTTTAAAAGTTTTTTCATCATCAAGACTTGAGTTAAAAGCAGATTTTTTGATCGATAAAATGAATTTAGATGAATATGATTTCTTAATTATTCCTGGTGGTCCTTATGTAAAACAAATGCTAGAAAAATCTGACCTTGATTTAAAAAAGATTTTAAATATTATTCAATATTTTTCAGATAAAAAGAAAATTGTAGGTGCTATTTGTGCTGCTCCTTCTTTTTTAGGAAAACTTAATTTGTTAAAAAAACATTCTTTCGTTTGTTATCCTGGTTATGAAAATTATATAGAAGGTAATTATTGTCCTGAAAAAAAAACAGTTACTAGTGATTTGTTTATTACTTCGCGTTCTCCGTTAACTGTTTTTGATTTTGTTTTTCATATATTAAATAAATTAAGTAAATATTCTAAATAATTAATTCGGATAAAAAATGATTTTTTTAAATTATTGTTTTATATTAATTAAAATTTTTTCACAAATTGAATCAACAATTCGATATTAAATATAAAAGGAATCAAAAAAATTAAAAACAATTTATAAAAATAATAAAGTTAAAATTAATGAAGAAAAAAAATTACATTTTTTCAAAAAAATCTAAGAAAATCATATCATTATAGAAACAAAATAGGAGTTATTTATTAATGTTGAAATTAAAAATCAAATTTGTATTATTCAATATTTTTTTGGTATTATGGTTTATTATTTATGATAAAAATGTTATAGCAATGAAAAAACAAAATTTTTATATTGATAAAAAATCAACTAATACAATTGTAGATTTATTTAATCTTTTAACAAAGAAAAAACAATTAGAGGAAAAAATTCACTATTTGAGAAATAAAACAAAAAATAAATTAAATTTTGACAACTCAAGAGAAATTATAAAATTAGAACACGATAACATTGAATTAAAACAAAAAATATCCGAAATTCAAAAAATTATTTCAAATGACTTAAAAAAAGTAACTTTCAATTTAAAACCATTAATAAAAATTATAGATTAAAATACAAATTTATCTTAAATTTAATTATGATAGTAAATAAAAAATCTTAATTTTAGCACAAAATTTTATTTTATAAATTTTTTTCAATTTATGATGTTTGTTTTTTTGAAATGAATTTAAAAAAACAATATTTTCTTAAAATATTTATAAAATACTATAAAAAAATAAAATATTAAATATTTTAAATCGAAAAAAATTATTTTTCGTTTTTTGACTTAAAACATCATGATTCTTTTTTTCATCTTATGTTAAAATTTGGAATTTTTTTAAAAATTTGTTTTATTTTATATTTAATTTTTAGTGGATTATTTTAGATTTAATTACAAGTTTATCTTTTTTTAAAAAAATTTTTAAATTTTTATTATTTTTTTAAAAACTAAAAAATAAAATGAAATATTATATAATATTGTTATGGAACATGGAATGAAATTAATTATAGTTATTTTCCCTAGCGAATATGCTACTCAAATACAAAATCATTTAAATAAGGAATTTTTTTTTCATACTAGATTATCTACTAAAGGTGGGTTTTTAAAAGAAACTAATGCTACCCTAATTATAGGTTTGAAAGAAGAAAAAATTGAAAGAGTTTTAGAAATCATTAAAATACATTCTAAAACCAAAACACAAATGATTCCGAATAATGTTTTGAATGAATTTGGCGCTACTTTTTTTCCTTTATCTTCTGAAATTTCTATTAGTGGTGCTACTGTTTTTATTTTAGATGTAGAAAAGTTTTATAAATTGTAAATTTAATTTTAAAAAAATTTAATTATTTTTGTTATTTAACACAAAATAAAAATAATATATATATAAAATTTATGTATTATATTAATATAAATATATTTAAAATTTAAAAAATATTGATAAAGAGGTTTCCGTTATATGGCTTTAAGCAAAGAAGAAAAAAAAATAATTATTAAAAAAAATGCTAAAAAAGAAGGTGATACTGGCAGTTTAGGAGTTCAAATTGCAATTTTATCACGCGAAATAGAAGAATTAAATAAACATTTAAAAAAACATCCTTTAGATTTACATTCTAAACGAGGTTTTTTAAATAAAAATAAAAAAAGAAATACTTTAAAAAATAAATAAATTTTTTATTTTTTATATTTTTTTTATTTTTTGAAATTATATTTTTGCAAATATAATAAAAAAATAAAATAATTAAGATATTTTTAATAATAAAATCATTTAAAACAATATTTTTATTGAAAATAACAAGAAATATAAATTTTATTATAAATATTATTTTTATATGTTAAAATTTCTATGTTAAATTTTATTTAACTTAAATTTAAATATTATTTATTTTATTATTTTTGAAAATAAAAATTAGATTTATATATAAATAGTGATTTTATATTTTAAGTTTTTTGTTTTTAGTTTTTTACAAATTCCTAATAATAGCGGGAATAAGATTAATAATAACGATTATTAGATATATATAAAAAGGCCCGTTGGAGAAGCGGTCAACTCGCATGCCTTTCACGCATGTATTCATGGGTTCAAATCCCATACGGGTCACCAACTAAAACGTATACTTTACTTAAATATATAAATAATAAACATAAAAACACCCATAGCTTAATTGGATAGAGCATCTGACTACGGATCAGAAGGTTTGGGGGTTCGAGTCCTCTTGGGTGTGCCATTTTTTTAATTTTTAAATGGTATATATTAAATATTTTTTTGTAAAAAAATCTTTCGGGAAGTGGCTTAGCTTGGTATAGCGCCTGGTTTGGGACCAGGAGGTCGCGGGTTCAAATCCTGTCTTCCCGACCATTAATTATTGGCGAATGTCGTATAATGGTTATTACCCTAGCCTTCCAAGCTAGAGATGTGAGTTCGATCCTCATCATTCGCTCCAAATAATTTTTTATAGTATTTTTTTATTTAAGTAATGATTAAAAAATTGACATTCAAGGTATGTTCTATTATAATAATGTCTAGAGAATATTGTAATGTTATGGTGTTTTTATTTTATGCTATATTTTATACTTTAATATAAAATTAATATATACAATTTATCGAGAAGAGAAAATAATTACTATTAATTATATTATTATATTCTGTGGATATTAATTATCAGTCAATTATTACGATTAATAATGGTTAGATTAATAGAAATAATTTATATTTATCTTCAAATTTATGCATTTATAATTTTTTTTAAGTTAAGAAAGATTATTTTAGAGAGTGATTGTAGATTTAATATGAATCAAGAGAAAAAAAAAGATACAAATCCTAATAATAAAACTTTGTTTATGAATAACAAATCAATTAAACAAAAATGGTATTTGATAGATGTTAAAGGAAAAACTTTGGGTAGATTTGCAACCAAAGTAGCTTCTATTTTAAAAGGTAAATGTAAAAGTAGTTTTACTCCTAATATTGATAATGGCGATTTTGTTATCGTAGTTAATGCTGCGCATATTAATTTAACAGGCAAAAAATGGAAACAAAAATTTTATTATCGACATTCAGGATACCCAGGCGGTTTATCTAAAATTAATGCTATCGATATGATTAAGAAATTTCCTAATCGTGTTGTGGAGAAAGCTATTTTTGGCATGATACCTCATACAAAATTGGGAGACCATATGCGTAAAAAGTTATTTGTTTATCCTAATGAATTTCACAAACATGAATCTCAAAAACCTAAATTTTTAGAGGTATAATAAAAAATGAATAAAGTACAATATTTTGGAACAGGTAGACGTAAAAGTTCTGTCGCAAGAGTTATTTTAACTTCAGGTACAGGTGTTTTAAAAATTAATAATAGAGAATTTGAAAATTATATTATTTCTAAAGAAATACGATTAGGAACAATTAAACCTTTGAAATTAACTAAAAGATTAGAACAATATGATGTTATTGCGAATGTTTATGGTGGCGGTTTAAGCGCTCAAGCTGGCGCTATTTGTTTAGGTTTAGCAAGGTCTCTATTAAAAGCAGAACCTAATTTGAGACTTATTTTAAAAAAAGCTCGTTTGTTAACAAGAGATTCTCGTCGTGTTGAACGTAAAAAATATGGTTTAAAAAAAGCTCGTTGTGCTCCGCAATTTTCGAAACGTTGATATTTGATTTGTTTTTATAGAGTCTTTTTTTAAAAAAAGACTCTTTTTTTAATAATAATTTAATATCTATAGTTTATTCGCAAGTTTTTTTGATAAGAAAAGATAAGATAAATATGATAAGAGTACGTTATGCTCCAAGTCCAACTGGTTTTTTGCATATCGGCAACGCAAGAACTGCTTTGTTTAATTATTTATTTGCTCGTCGTTATAAAGGCGATTTTATAATTAGAATTGAAGATACTGATTTAAAAAGGAATTTGGTTCGAAGTGAAATTTCTCAATTAGAACAATTAAAGTGGTTAGGAATCGAGTGGACTGAAGGTCCTGATTGTGATGGTCCTGTTGCTCCTTATAGACAATCAGAAAGACTTTCTATTTATCATCGATATACTCAATTTTTATTAGATAAAAAAATGGCTTATAAAATATATTCAGAAGATAATAAAAAGTTTTCTGTTCGTTTTAAAGTCCCGCCTTATCAAAAATATGAATTTACTGATTTAATTAGAGGTCATTTGTCTTTTTTAAGTAAAGATATTGAAGATTGGGTTATTGTAAAAGAAAATGGATTTCCTACTTATAATTATGCTGCAGCTATTGATGATCATTTAATGAAAATAACTCATATTTTACGAGGAGAAGAACATATTACTAATACCCCTAAACAGATTATGATTTATCGATCTTTTGGTTGGGAAATTCCTTTTTTTGGTCATATATCTTTAATTTTGAATAAAAAAAGAAAAAAATTAAGCAAAAGAGATACTGATATTATTCAATTTATTGATAAATATATTGATTTAGGCTATTTACCTGAAGCTTTATTAAATTTTTTGTTTCTTTTAGGATTTTCTCCTCAAAGTAATAAAACTATTTTTTCAATGGATGAAATTATTGCTTCATTTGATATTAAAAGATTAGTGAAATCGCCAGCTATTTTCGATGAACAAAAATTAAATTTTATTAACAGTCAATATATTAAAAAAATGACATTAAACCATTTAGTTCAACAAAATAATTTTTTTTTTCAAAAATCCAATATTTTTTTAGATGAAGAATGGTTAAAGAAATTTTCTCTTTTATTTCAAAATAGAATTTCTTATTTTCAAGAAATTATAAATTTATACAATGATTTTTTTATAAATAATTTTCAAATAAAAGAAGAAACTATTAATTTTATTAAAGAATTAAATGATTTGAATGTTATTCAAGAATTATATAATATTTTTTCAAAATTAAATGTTTTTGATGTTTTTAATGTTGAACAATCTATTCAGCAATTTAGCGAAAAAACCAAAATTAAAGGTAAACATTTATTTATTTTTATTCGTTTAATTTGTACAGGGCAAAAAAATGGACCTCAATTACCTATTTATCTAGAATTATTAGGAAAAACAAGAGTTTTAGATAATATAAAATTTTCATTATCTATAATGAAAGAAAATTAAATTTAATTATTTTTTTGATTAGGAACATATTTAAAAAAATTAATATTTTAATAAATTGAGATGAATATTTTAATATAAAGGATTTTATGCTAAAAATTTATAATTCTTTACAACGAAAAAAAGAAAATTTGAATATTAAAAATAAACAAAAAATGAATATTTATGTTTGTGGTCCTACTGTTTATGATCACTTACATATAGGAAATACTAGAAATTTAATTTTTTTTGATTTGCTAAAAAGATATTTGACAACTTTAGGTATACAAATTTATTTAGTGGTGAATATTACTGATTTAGATGATAAAATTATTCAAGTTGCTTTATCTCAAAAAACAACAGAAAAAAATATATCAAATAAATATACAAATTATTTTTTTAAATTATTAAAAAAATTAGAAATTGATTTGATTGATGAATTTCCTTTAGTAACTGATAATATTAAAGATATTGTTCTTTATGTTGATGAATTGATAAAAAAAGGATATGCTTATTCAACTAAATCAGGTATTTATTTTAGAGTTCATTTAATTGAAAATTACGGTATTTTAAGTAAACAAGTTTTGAATAAATTGAAAAAAAATGTTCGCAAAGAATTAGATATCGAAAAAGAAAATAGCGAGGATTTTATTTTATGGAAAAGAACCGAAATTGGAGTTAAATACCCAAGTCCTTGGTTTTTTGGAAGACCTGGTTGGCATACTGAATGCGTTGTTCTTATAAAAAAAATTTTCAAAACTACTATTGATATTCACGGAGGAGGCAGTGATTTAAAATTCCCACATCATGAAAATGAAATAGCTCAATTTTTCGCAAGTGATAAAAAACCATTAGCAAATTTTTTTATGCATATCGGACAGGTTAATTATCAACAACAAAAAATGAGTAAATCTACAGGTAATATAATTTTTACCAAAGATTTGTTAAAAAAATATGAAGTAAATTCGATTAAATTATTGTTTTTATCTTATCATTATTCACAACCTATTGATTATAGCGATGATTTAATAAAGTTTTTTGAACAAAAATATAATAAATTAATTTTTATTTTAAATAAAAATAATTTTAAGATAGTTTTTAATAAAATAAAAAAATCTGAAATTATAGATTATTATATTCAAAAATTTCGTAGTTTAATGGATAATGATTTTAATACTGCTAATGTTGTTACTTTAATCGAAGAATTATGCAAAATCATTAATAAATCTAATGATTTAATATTTTTAACGAAATTACAAAATACTTTACTTTATTTATTTAATACTTTAGGGATTAAAATTAAATTAAAAGAAATTACAATAGAAAAAATAAATCTTTATCAAAAATGGAAAAAATTCTTAAAAGAAAAAAATTTTCAAAAAGCTGATATTTTAAGAAATATTTTAAAAAAAGAAAATATTTTGTAATTTGATTAAAAATAATGTATTTTTGAATTTCAATTATTTTTATTGTAAAATAATTATTTTTATATAATGGAATATAGGATTATGAATAAAAAAGAATTGAATAATAAGAAAAAAAATAATATTAATGGAAAATTGATGATAAAGAAAAATCCCAAAGAAGAATTTATTCTAAATAATATTAAAGGATTAACTTCCGAAGAAGTTAAAATCAAATTACAAAATCCAAATATAAATCAATCTAATAAAAACAATATCAAAAGTAAAACTATTAAAGATATTATTTTTACTAATATTTTTACTTTTTTTAACTTATTAATTTTAATAGTTGCTTTTATTATTATTTATATTAAATGTTATGAACAATTATTTTTTTTATTTATTAATTTTTTGAATTTAACAGTTAATATTGTACAAGAAATTAGAGCAAAAAAAATCTTAGATAAAATTTCTTTATTAACTTCCAATAATTCTAAAGTTATTAGAAATGGCAAAATCCATATTTTGTCTGTAGATGATATTTTAGTTGATGATATATTATTATTAGAATTAGGTTCTCAAATTGTGGTAGATGCGAGATTAATGGAAGGAAAATTAGAAGTTAATGAAGCTCTTTTGACTGGAGAATCTAAAAATGTTTTTAAAAAAGAAAAAGATTTATTGTATTCTGGCAGTTATGTTGTTTCAGGATATGCTTACGCTAAAGTTATAGCAATAGGATCCAATGTTTATATATCAAAATTAACTCAAAAAGCTAAAAAATATCAAAAAATAAAAACTCCTTTAACGATTATTTTTAGAACTTTAATTATAACAATTATTTTATTATTATTACCCCTTTCTTTTCTTTTATTTTTAACTATGAAAACAAAATTAATGACTATTGACGTTTATGATAATGATAATAAAGAGTTTATTTTAGGTTTTTGTTGTTTTATATTATGTGTTATGCCTTCAGGATTATTTTTGTTAACGAGTATGACTTTAGCTGTAGGTTTTATTAAATTAGCTAAAAACAAAGCTTATGTAAGAGATCTTTTTGGTATTGAAATGCTAGCGCAAATAGATGTTTTATGCTTAGACAAAACAGGAACTATTACAGATGGCTTTATGGAAGTTAAAGAAGTAATAGAATACCCAGATTTCAAATTTTTACCTAAAAATTTTATTTCTGCAATTGTTGGTGTTTTTCCAAACAATAATTCTACTCAAAAAGCACTTTATGATAAATTTGTCTCAAAATCAAATAACAATAAATTTTATTCTATTAAAAAAACTCGTTTTTTTTCTAGCGTTAACAAATATAGTGCAGTTGAATTCGAAACATTAGGAACTTTTTTATTAGGAGCGCCAGAATTTATTTTAAAAAAAAATTTTCATGATATCAAAAATGATGTGGATAACAAATCCCAATTAGGATATCGAGTTTTATTATTAGCTCAAACAGATACTAAATTAGAATTTATTGATGAAAACACTAAATATAAAAATATTGCTTTAATTATGATTGAAGATAAAATCAAAGAAGATGTTTATAAAATAATTGAGGATTTTAAAAAAAATGATGTCAAAATTAAAATTATTTCAGGAGATGATGCAGAAACTTTAACTTTTATAGGAAAACGTATAGGCATTTTAGGTGAATCTCAGAAAGCAATTAATTTAACCGATTTGACTAACGAAGAAATATCATATGTAGTTTCCAAATGTGATGTTTTTGGAAGATCGACGCCAGAACAAAAACAATATATTTTAAAACAATTGAAAGAAAATAATTATAAAGTAGCAATGATCGGCGATGGTGTAAATGACATTTTGGCTTTTAAAGAAGCACATATTTCTATTGCAATGGCTTCTGGAAGTAAATCTACTCAAAATGTAGCTAATTTGGTTTTAATGGATTCTCGATTTAATTCTTTAATTCAAGTAGTTGCAGAAGGTAAAAGAGTTGTAAATAATTTAAAAAAAATTTCTGTTTTGTTTTTAACAAAAACCATTTCAACTTTTATTTTAGCTATTTTGGTTTTAGTGTATAATTTATTTCATTTAGGGAAAATAAAACCTTTTCCTTTAAATCCCTTAAAATTTAATCTCATTGATAATTTTTTTATAGGAATTCCTTCGTTTTTTTTAGCTTTAGAAATGAATAATAAGAAAATAAAACCAAATTTTTTAAAAAGTATTTTGATCGAATCATTTCCTTATGCTTTATTAATAGGTTTTAATTATTTGTGTTTATTATTATTTACAAAAGATTTAACAAATGATGATTTATCTACATTAACTACTTTAACAACAGCTTTAGTTTTTTTTAATCTTTTAATTAATAATTGTATTCCTTTTAATAAATTAAAAACAATATTGTTAATTTTTATGTTTTGGATTTTTATTGTTTTTGGTTTTGTTTTTTCATTAAAATTTTTAATTTTAAAATCTCATTTAAAAATTTTTGGTTTTTTATTTATAATTAATTTTATTTTTGTGTTTTTTTCTAAAAGAAAATTAAAAAAATTTCAGAAATGATTTATGTTGTGATTATATTTAAGGATTCGTATTTTTTAATAAAAAGGAATATTTTATTTGTAATTTTATGATTATCTATGGGAAAAATATAATTAAAGAAGCTGTTATAGCAAAAAGAGTTATTTATGAATTATATATTGATCATAAAATGACTGATGTGTCTTTTTTGAATTTTTTGAAAAAAAAAAATATTGTTTACTTTTATTTAAGTAAGCATGATTTAAATATGAAAGCTTCTAGTGACAATCATCAAGGAGTTGTGGCTGTTGTTCAAGATTATGTTTATAAAAAACTAGAAATTGGGTTAAAAGACGACAAATTAAAGAGATTTTTGATTTTAGATAATATTCAAGATCCACATAATTTAGGGGCTATTTTAAGAACTATCGAAACTACTAATTTTGATGGTTTGATAGTAGGTAAAAAGCATCAAGTTTTACTAAACGGCACAGTTGCTAAAGCAGCTAGCGGTGCTTTAGAATATGTGAATATTTACTTAGTTGATAATTTATACAAAGCTATTTCTACACTCAAAAAAAATCAAATTACAATTATAGGAACTGATATAAAAGCAGATTTAAATTTTGTTTCAATACCGAAAGATAAATCTGTAGCTATTATTGTAGGAAATGAAGGATTCGGAATACGTTCTTTGCTAAAAAAAAATTGTGATTTATTATGTAAGATACCGATGAAAGGTAAGATAAATTCTTTAAATGTTAGTGTATCTGCTGCTTTAATTATGTACGTTTTACAATAATTTTTTTTATTCATTATCATATTAATTTTAGTTTTTAAAATTAAAAAATATGTTAAAATTAAATATATAGTTTCGATGTTGAATAAAAAAATAAAAATCTTTGTAATTATATTACAATTTTGATATTGTGTAAGTTGTTTTTAATAATTTTATTAATTGTTTTAAAATAAAATAAAGGATTTTAAGAATAAATGTTTAAACAAAATATTTTGATATGTGATTATTGCTTAAATCGCAATTTTCATTTTAAAAAACATAATCGTAATGAACGTTTAATTTTAAGAAAATATTGTCCTAAATGCAAAAAACATATTATGCATAAAGAAACTAGATAAAAAAATTTAAAAATTATAAAAAGAAGTGGATATTTTATATATGTTACATAAAATTCAAGATGAACAATCTATGAGTTCTTTATTTAATGTTATTAAAAAAGAATATAGTATAAAAAATATTTTTTTTGTAATTTTTTCTATTTTTTTTATGGGCTTATTTTTAACTTTAAAGCAAGAATTTCAAGGATCTGATTATTGTTTTTTATTTTATATTTTATTTTGTTTTTCTTTTGTTTTTTTTATGTTTGGTATTTCCCCTTTTATTAAAAAAATTTTTCAAGATATACATTCAGTTATTTGGCCTTCTCGAACTAAAATTATTTTAACAATAATACAAGTAATTTTTTTTGTAATTATTTTTGTATCTATAATAAATTTTTTTAATTATATTTATAATAATTATTTAAATCCTACTAATTAAATCGTAATATTTAGGAGAAAATAGTATTTCTTAATTTTAAAATAACAATAATAGATAATAAAATCTAAAATAATGATAAAGAAATAAATTTAATTTCTCAAAAAAATAAAAACTATGGTGTTTAAATGAAAAAGAAAATACAAACAAAGAATATAATAGAAATGAAAACGAATAACGAAATTTCTCAAGAATACAGCGAAATTCCAAAATGGTATATTATTCAAACTTATTCAGGATATGAAAATTCTGTAAAAGAAGATTTATTAAAATTATCGAATAATAAAGTCGATGTCGCTAATTTAATTTTTGAAGTTATCTGCCCAAAAGAAAAATATTTTAGAATTAAAAATGATGGTTCAAAAGAAAAAAAAGAGAAAAAAATGTTTTCTGGTTATGTTTTTGTAAAAATGATTATCACAGATCATTCTTGGTTTGTAGTAAGAAACCTTCCTAAAGTTACTGGTTTTTTAGGTTCTATTAAAGGCGGTAGTAATTCTAAACCAGTTCCTTTAAGCGAGAGTGAAATAAAACCTATATTAATTAAAATGGGTCTTATTACTAAACCAAATTATGAATATTTAATTAATAAAAAAGTACAAATTACTAATGGTTCTTTTTCAGGTCAGATCGGCTTGGTTTCTTTTATTGAGCCTAACAAAGATAGGATTATAGTAGAAATCGATTTATTCGGAAGAAATACACCGATAGAAATTTCTTTTTCTTCTTTTAAAGAAGTTATTTAATAATTATTCTGTATTTTATTAATTTTTTTTATAAAATATGTTATAATTTTAGGATTTATTTTTATCTATATTATGAAAATAAAATGCTGTGTGAATATAAAAAAAGTTAAGAGGTTTCTAAACAAAATGGCTAAAAAAGTTATAAAAACTATTAAATTACAAATTTTTGCGGGAAAAGCAAATCCAGCTCCTCCAGTAGGACCAGCTTTAGGGCAAGCTCAAGTTAATATCCCTTCTTTTTGTTCTCAATTCAATGAAGCAACTAAAGATAAAGTAGGCTTTATTATCCCTGTTATTATTTCAGTTTATGATGATCGTACTTTTAGTTTTGTAACCAAAACGCCTCCTGCTAGTGATCTTTTAAAGAAAACTCTGAAAATAGAAAAAGGATCTGCAAATTCTAATAGAAATAAAGTAGCAACTATTACTTATAAGCAGTTAGAAGAAATTACAAAAATGAAAATGTCTGATTTAAATGCTTATTCATTAAAAAATGCTTGTAAAATTATCGAAGGCACTGCTTTGAATATGGGTATTATAGTAGAAAAAGAAAATAAATAATAAATTTATGTTTGATTCTAAAGAAAGGAATATATATTTTTGTTTTATAGAAATTTTGATTATATGAAAAGAAGTAAAAAATATTTATCTGTAAGTAAATATATAGATTTTAAAAAATTATATAAAGTGGTAGAAGCAATAGAATTAATAAAACAAACTAGAGTAACAAAATTTGAACCTACTGTAGAATGTAATTTATCCTTAAAACTTGATCCTAAAAAAGTTGAACAAAATTTGCGTGGTGTTTTATTTTTACCTTACGGTAGTGGTAAAAAATCAAAAATATTGGTATTAACTAAAGGTTTAAAGGCGAAACAAGCCGAAGAAGCAGGAGCTGATTTTGTAGGTGAAGACGAATTAATTGATAAAATTTACAAAGGTTGGTTAGAATTTGATGTTTTAATTGCAACACCAGATATGATGCCAAGCGTTTCTAAATTAGGACGTATTTTAGGTCCTAAAGGATTAATGCCGAATCCTAAAGTGGGAACAATGACAGATAATGTTGTTCAAGCTATCACAGATATTCAAAAAGGATGTGTAGAATATCGAGTTGATAAAACCGGTAACATTCATACAATTTTAGGGAAATATTCTTTTGATAAAGAAAAGTTGATAGAAAATTTAATTTATATCTATAAGCACTTTGTTTCTGTTCAACCTAAAATAGTGAAAAATAATTTTTTTAAATCGATGACTATTTCAAACACTATGGCTCCTGGGATTAAAATTGATTTTTTGTCAATTTAATTAATGAGATATAAATATTATTTAATATTTTTTGATTTATTTATTCTTTTAAAATGAAACAAATGATATTAAATATTCTAAAATTAATTTTTTTATAAAAGAAGGTATTTTATAATGTCGAAAAATATAATTGCTAAAAAACAGGACAATGTTGATTTATTAACAGAAAATATTCAAAATTCAAAATTAATGATTTTGTTCGAGTATCAAGGTATGAAAGTTAGTCATTTAACAGAATTACGTCTTAAATTAAGAGAATTAGATAGCTTTATTAAAATCTATCCTAATAATATAATTAAGAGATCTTTTAAAACAATAACTTATTATGATTCATTCAAAGAATTTTTGAAATATCCTAAAGCTTTAACTTTTAGTACCAAAGAAACTTTTCAAGTTATTAAAATTTTAGGAGATTTTGCTAAAAAAAATAAAAATTTTAAGATTGTTTCAGGGGTTGTTGAGAATAAATTTTATTATGGGAATATTATTCATGATTTGGCTAGTTTACCTTCTAAAGAGGCATTATTATCGATGTTGGCTAGTAGCATGTTGTTTGTTCCATTAACACAATTAGCAATTGGTTTAGATTTATTATTGGAAAAAAAATCAAATTCATAATTTTAATATTTTATTTTTGAATTTTAAAATTTTATTTATTTTTTATATAAAATTTTAAATTATAGATATTTATAAAAAAGGAAGGTCTTTAAAAAATGGCTAAAATAACTAAAAAAGATTTTATCGAATCTTTACGAGAAATGACTTTATTAGACATTAAAGAATTATTAGATGGCTTGAAAGAAGAGTTTGGTATTGATCCTACTAATTTTGTAGCGACAGTTTCTCAAAATTTAGAAACTAAAGAAGAACAAGAAGAGCAAACAGAATTTAAAGTTATTTTGAAAAAAATAAATGGGAGTAGAGCCCAAGTTATTAAGGAAATAGCTGAAATAACTAAAAAATCATTATTAGAATCTAAACAAATAATTGATGATCTTAGTAACGGCGATGTTTTAATAAAAGAAAACATGAATAAAAAAGATGCTGAATATATCAAGCAAAAATTAGAGTCTTTAGATGCTGTAATTGAATTAAAATAATTTTTTAGTTATTTTAATGTTCTAGTATTTTTAATATTAAACCTAAGATATAATTTCTTAGGTTTTTATTATCTTATAAAGAGTTTTATTTTTGAATTTAAGGAATAATTAGTAAGATTCAGGAGTTGAAATATGAAAAGATATCGTAATACAAAATACGGAACGAAAATAGAACGTCGTAATTATTCCAAGATGAATTATGATGTAGAATTACCAAATTTAATAAAAACACAAACTGAATCTTTTAAATCGTTTTTAACCGATGGTATAAAAGAAGCTTTGGCGGATATTTCTCCAATAATAAGTTATAACGGTGATTTAAAATTATACTTTGATGATTTTTTCTTAAAAGAACCAAAATTAAGCGAAAGAGAAGCAAAAAAAAGAGATTTTAGTTATTGTTCTGAACTTTTTGTTAATGTTAGATTAGAAAATGTTTTCACTGGTGAAGTTAAAAAAAGCACTGTTTTGATGCTTGAACTCCCCTTAATGACTGCTTCAGGAACTTTTATTATTAACGGAACTGAAAGGGTTGTAATATCTCAAATTGTTCGGTCTTCAGGAGTTTATTTTACTCAAAAGTTAGATGTTAAAACAAATAAAATTCGTTTAGAAGGTCAAATTATTCCAACAAGAGGTTTTTGGATAGAATATGAACAAAGTAATAAAGACATTTTATATGCTAAATTAGATCGTTCTAAAAAAATTTCTTTAACTAAATTCATGCGTGTTTTAGGTTTTGATAATCGTGAACAAATTGAAAATGTTTTTGGAAAAAACGAAATCTTGGATTTAAGTTTTGAAAAAGATGATGATTCGAATTCAAATAATTCTATTATTGAACTTTATTCTAAATTACATCAGGGTGAAAAAGTTTCTGCTAATGTTGCTCGCGATTTTATTCGCGCTAGATTATTTGATCGTAGAAAATACGATTTATCTTTAGTCGGAAGATATAAAGTTAATAAAAAATTAGATGTTTTGAGTAGAGTAGAAAACACTTTTTTAGCTGAAGATATTAAAAATCATCAAACAAATGAGATTATTTTTGCTAAAAACACTATTTTAACAAAAGAAGTGATTCAAGAACTTCGATATAAACGTCAATATTTTCGTAAAATATTGATAAATGATGAAACAAATTTAGAAAAAGATTTTGATTCTGATATTTTAATTTATAAAACAAAAGATTCGGAAAAATTGTCTTATTTCAACTGTAATATTTTGAATACTCAAACAGGGGAAATTTTAATTACCCAAAATACTTTATTTGATGATGAAGCGATGAATATTTTAGAAACAAATAAAAATTTTCTCGAAGATAAAATTGTTCAATATTTTTTTGTTAAAGTTAATGATTCTAATAATTTAAAAAAGTCATTTAATGATGAAAATAATAAAGTTTTAAATGAAACATTAGAAATTTATATTTTTGATAATAAAGGAAATAAAAAATTTATTAAGGTTATCGGTAACAATCAGGATGAAAAAAGAGAACATATTGTTTTATCAGATATTATCGCTAGTATTAGTTATTATTTAAATCTTTATGATGATATTGGTAATACAGATGATATTGATTATCTTGGCAATAGAAGATTAAGATTAATTAAAGAACTTTTAAAAAATCAATTCCGTATCGGTTTAATGCGATCTGATAAAAATATCAAAGATCGTATGTCAGTTATTAAATTTGAGAATATTACACCAGGTGGTTTATTTAATTTTTCTCCTTTGTCTGCAGTAATTAAAACTTTTTTTGGTAGTTCACGTTTATCTCATTTCATGGATCAAATTAATCCTTTATCTGAATTAACTCAAAAAAGAAGAATTTCTGCTTTGGGAGCTGGTGGAATTGATCGCGATCGCGCCGGTGTCGAAATAAGAGATGTTCATAATTCTTATTACGGACGTTTATGTTCTATTGAAACTCCTGAAGGTCCTTCTATTGGTTTGATTTCTTCTTTATCTACTTATGCCCAAATAGATAAATATGGTTTTATTCAGACTCCTTTTTTAAAAGTAATTCATCGTAACGGAATTGCTCAAGTTTCAAATGAACATGAATATTTAACCCCTATGCAAGAAGAAGGTAAAATTATAGCTTCAGCAGATTCTCTGCTAGATAATAATAATGTTTTTCAAGAAGAAAAAGCATTTGCAAGAAAAAATGGGGAAACAGGTTTTTATAGCGTTGATCAAATTGATTATATCGATGTTTCTCCTAAACAAATAGTTTCAGTAGCAACTTCTTCTATTCCTTTTTTAGAACATAATGACGCTTCACGTGCTTTAATGGGTACTAATATGCAAAGACAAGCTTTGCCTCTTTTGATCCCTGAAGCTCCTATTGTGGCAACAGGAATAGAACATCGTATAGCTAAAGATTCTGGATGTTCAGTTATCGCTAAAGAAGATGGTTATGTTTATTATGTTGACGCTTGTAAAATTGTTATTCAAGAAAAAACAGGTACAAAATCTAGTTATGATTTGATTAATTTTGCTAAATCTAATCAAAATAACCTTATTTTGCAAAAACCTATTGTGAAAAAAAAGGAATATGTTCGAAAAGGTGATATTATCGCTGATGGTCCTGCTATTTCTCAAGGAGAGTTGGCTTTAGGAAAAAATATCACAGTAGCCTTTATGACTTGGGATGGTTATAATTATGAAGATGCCATTATTATTTCTGAAAATTTGGTTCAACAAGATATTTATACTTCTATTCATATTAATAAATATGAAATCCACACTAGAGAATTAAAAAAAGGAGCTGGCGAAGAAAAAATAACTAGGGAAATACCTAATGTTAGCGCTGAATATTTAAAAAACTTAGACGAAAGAGGAATAATTATTCCTGGTTCTGAAGTTAAAGAAGGAGATATTTTAGTTGGTAAAGTAATTCCTCAAGGTATTTTAGAACCGACTCCTTATGAAAAATTAATTCAAACCATTATTGGAGAAAAAGCACGTGATTATAAAGATGTTTCTTTAAGAGTACCTTTTAGAGAACAAGGGATCGTGCAAAGCGTAGAATATTTTTCTACAAAAAATGGAGATAATTTAGCTATTCCTGGAGTTAATGAAATCGTTAGAGTTTATATTGCAAAAAAAAGAAAAATTAAAGAAGGAGATAAAATGGCGGGAAGACATGGTAATAAAGGAGTTATTTCTCGTATTTTACCGAAAGAAGATCTTCCTTATATGGCTGATGGCACTCCTATTGATATTATGTTGAACCCTTTAGGTGTTCCGAGTAGAATGAACATTGGACAGATTTTAGAAATGCACTTAGGTTTTGCTTGTAAAAAATTAGGTATCAAAGTATCTACTCCTGTTTTTGATGGTGTTAATAACGAAGATTTAAAAGTAATAATGCAAGAAGCTAATCTGCCTTTAGATGGTAAAATGATTTTATATAATGGTAGAACTGGTGAACCTTACGATAAACCTATTGCGGTTGGCACTTTATATATGATTAAATTATCTCATATGGTAGATGATAAATTACATGTTAGAAATGTCGGGCCTTATACTTTAATTACTAATCAAGCAACACGTGGTCAAGGTCATAGTGGACCAGGTGGACAAAGAATTGGAGAAATGGAAGTTTGGAGTTTATATGGTTATGGAGCTGCTCATACTTTACAAGAATTTTTAACTATTAAAAGTGATGATATGATAGGACGTAATAAAACTTATAACTCTATTGTCAACGGGTTGCCTTTACCTAAACCTTCTATTCCTGAAAGTTTTCGTGTTTTTTCTAAAGAATTACAATCTTTGGGATTGCATGTAGAATTAATTCAAAACGATACCAAAAAGAATAAAGTTCATTATTCTTTGGTGGAACACGAAAAGGAGAAATAATTTAATTTAATGATGAATTCAAAGATTAGAATCGAAAATTTTCTTTTTTCTCAAAAAACATTAACAGAATTAAAACTTATTGGTATTGAGTTTATAAATGATTTTGATTCTTATACTTTAGAAAATTTAAGTTCCTTGTTGAGCAGAGATGCTTTTGAGGCAATTATTCCTGTTTTAAAAGAAAATTTTTTACCCACAAAATTAGAAAATTTAAATTTAAATAAAGAAATTATTAATATTTTGAATCATAAGAAAATCTATAATTGTAGTGATTTATTTCACCAAGATTTTAATTTTTTATCTAAAATATTTGAAAAAGATTTAATTCAATTAGAACAAGTTGAGTCTCTTTTTCGATTATATGGTTATTTTATAAAAAATAAAACACAAACGGAAGATGCAACAAAAAATAAGGATGAAATTTCTTTAAAACAAAATGACGAATTATATAATTCTAATAAAATTTATGGCAGTCATGAATATGAATATTTTAAAATTCGTTTAGCTTCTCCAGATGAAATTAGACAATGGTCTTATGGAGAAATTGTGAATTATGAAACAATTAATTATCGTACCGCTAAACCAGAATTTGGAGGCTTATTTTGTCCTAGAATTTTCGGTCCTGTAAAAGATTTTCAATGTTCTTGTATTAAAAAACAAATTTTACAAAAGAATCAAATTTGTCCTCGTTGTAATGTTGAAATTACTGAGAAAAAAGTAAGACGCGAAAGAATGGGACATATTGAATTAGTTTCTCCTATTGTTCACACTTGGTATTTAAATAGTTCTCCTAGTAGATTAGCTATTTTATTAGGTATCAAAGCTAAAGAATTATCTAAAATAGTTTATTATTCTTCTTATATTATTATATCTCCGGGCGAAACAAAATTAAAACCTAAACAAATTATTTCAGAGATTCAATATGCTTATTATTTAGAACATTTTGGGAATAATTTTGTCGCTTTAACAGGAGGCGAAGCTGTAAAACAATTATTAGAAGAATTAGATTTAAATCAAAATATTAAATATTTAAGAAAAATAATGAAACAAGTTTCTAAACAAAAAAGAGATAATATTATCAAAAGATTAGAAATCATTGAGTCTTTTAATCGTTCAGATAATAAACCTGAATGGATGGTTATGGATGTTATTCCTGTTTTGCCAGCTGATTTAAGACCTATAGTTCCTTTAGATGGAGGACGTTTTGCTACTGCTGATATTAACGATTTATATAGAAGAATTGTGAATCGCAATGATCGTTTAAAAAGACAAATGAAACAAAAAGCACCGCGTCTAATTATCAAAAACGAAAAAAGAATGTTGCAAGAAGCAGTAGATGCTTTATTTGATAATGTTAAATTTAATAAAAAAAATAATTCTAATATCGAAAAAAGTAAAAATTTAAAATCTCTATCAGAAATGTTGAGAGGAAAACAAGGACGTTTTAGACAAAATCTTTTAGGAAAAAGAGTCGATTATTCTGCTCGATCTGTAATTATTGTTGGTCCTGATTTAAAAATTCATCAATGCGGTATACCAAGACAAATGGCTGTTATCTTGTTTAAACCTTTTATGTTAAATAAATTGCAAGAAATAAAAGGTATTGATAAAAAAAGTGCTACTTTATTGTATGATAAAATGAATGAATTTGTTTGGAATGTTTTAGAAGAAGTAGTTAAAGAACATCCAGTTTTATTGAATAGAGCTCCAACATTGCATCGTTTAGGAATTCAAGCTTTTGAACCAAAATTAATTGATGGCAAAGCTATTAAATTACATCCTTTGGTAACGCCAGCTTTTAATGCTGATTTTGATGGAGATCAAATGGCTGTTTATCTACCTCTTTCTTTGGAAGCTCAAGCAGAAGCGCGTTTATTGATGTTAGTTTCAAATAATATTTTAGATCCTAAAAATGGTAATCCTGTTTTATCTCCTTCTCAAGATATGGTTTTGGGTAATTATTATTTGACTATCGAAGAAAGAAAAGACCGTATTTTGAAAGGTTATAACGATGAACAAAGAAATAAAGAACATCAATTTAAACATCGTAACGAAGGTAAAGTCTTTCTGGATCTTAAAGAAGCAGAATTAGCTTTTTATAACAAAGAAATTGCTTTACATACGAGAATTTTAGTAAAAACATCTCAAATTAATTCTTTTTTTACCGAAGAACAAAAAGAAAAATATTTAGTGACAACGTTAGGAAAAATGATTTTTAATGATATTTTACCATCTGATTTTCCTTATATTCAAGAACCTACTTTATTTAATTTAGAAAACAAAACACCAGATATTTACTTTATTTCAAAAGGAATCGATCCAAAAATTTTTTTTCAACAACCTTTAAAAGTTGAACCTTTTAAAAAGAAATTTTTGTTAATGATTATTGATTTAATGTTTAAAAAAAGTAATATCACAGAAACTTCTAAAATGTTAGATAATATTAAAGATTTAGGTTTTAAATATTCTACAATTGCTGGTATTACAATTTCTCATAATGACATCAATGTTTATTCTAAAAAACAAGAATTATGTGAACAAGTAGAAGATAAAATTACAAAAATAGAAAAATGGTATGATGATGGTTTTTTAACTCGAGCAGAGAGAAAAAGTTTAATTATTCAAGAATGGAAAATTGTTCGTGATAAGATTCAAGATGGATTAATGAGAGAATTTGAACAAGATAGTAATTTATTTATGATTAGTGATAGCGGAGCTCGCGGTAATTCTTCTAATTTTTCTCAATTGTCAGGAATGAGGGGATTGATGAATAGCCCTAAAGGAGAAATTTTAGAAATTCCAGTCAAATCTTCTTTTAAAGAAGGATTAACGGTTGCAGAATTTTTTAATTCAACTCATGGAGCTCGTAAAGTTTCAACTGATACTGCGATTAAAACAGCTGAATCAGGATATTTAACACGTCGTTTAGTTGATGTAGCACAAGATAATATTATTACTCAAGAAGATTGCGGAAGCGACAAAGGAGTTACAATTGAAGCTATTATTAGAGATGAAAAGGAAATCATTTCTTTATCACAACGTATTTTGAATCGATTTGCTTCAGAAGATATTTTTAATTCTGAAAATAATAATATTATAGTTAGAAGAAATGAACTTATAAGCAAAGTGATTATTAAAAAAATTATAGAATCAGGAATTGATAAAGTCAAAATAAGAAGTGTTTTAACTTGTAATTGTGAACATGGTATTTGTACCAAATGTTATGGTTTAAATTTATCTACTAATCAAAACGTTGAAATTGGCGAAGCTGTTGGAGTTATAGCTGCTCAATCTATTGGCGAACCTGGTACTCAGTTAACTATGAGAACTTTTCATACTGGGGGAGTGTTATCTGTTTCTGATATTACTCAAGGATTACCTAGGATTCAAGAATTATTTGAAGCTCGCATTCCTAAAGGTAAAGCAATCATTAGCGAATATGATGGAGTAGTAAAAAAAATAAAGAATAATTATCATTTTTCCGAAATCACCATTATTCCTTATGAAAATCCGAATAATCCTCATATTTATAATGTTTTTTCTAATATTGAAATTTTAGTTCATGAAAACATGCATGTAAAAGCAGGTGATAAATTAACAACAGGTTCGATCGATTTAAAAGAATTGTTAAGGGTAAGTGATGTTGAAACTACTCAAAAATATATTCTTGAAGAAGTACAAAAAGTTTATCAATCTCAAAGTGTAAATATTAATGATAAACACATTGAAATTATTATTCGTCAGATGTTTAAACAAATATTAATTGTTTACGAAGGAGATAGTGAACTTTTACCAGGACTAGAAGTTTCAATTAAAGAATTTAAAGAAGTGAATAAAAAAATGATTCAACAGAAGAAAAATTTAGCTGTTGGAAAAACTATTTTATTGGGAATTACAAGATCTTCTTTGAAAAGTGATTCTTTATTATCCGCTGCATCTTTCCAAGAAACTACTAAAATTTTAATTGATGCGGCTATCAGAGGACAAGTAGACCATTTATATGGTTTAAAAGAAAATGTAATTATAGGTGGTTTGATTCCGGCAGGAACAGGTATTTTAAAAAATTCTTATTTTAGATATCCTTTAAATCAAAAAATAAGTGATAATCATAAGGAATAATTTTTTCTTTATTGAATTATTCAATTTACTTCTTTTTATTTAAACATTTATTTTTATATAAAAAAAGTAAGAAAATTATATTTTTATTGTAAAATATAGGTATAATTAATTATTTTTTAAAAAATCAATCATTAAGATATTAAATCTTAAAATATTATAAAAAGAAAGGTTTTAAACATATAAAAGAATGCCTACTATTTCCCAATTGATTAAAAAAAGAAGAAAAAGAAAAAAAACAAAAGTTAAATCACCAGCTTTAAGATATAGTTTTAATAGTTTACGTAAAACAACAAAAAAATATTCATCTCCTCAAAAATCAGGAATTTGTAATAAAGTATCTACGGTAACTCCAAAAAAACCCAATTCTGCTTTAAGAAAAATTGCAAGAGTTCGTTTAAGTAATAATACAGAAGTAACAGCTTATATTCCAGGAATCGGTCATTCTTTGCAGGAACATAGTATTGTTTTAGTAAGAGGCGGAAGGACTAAAGATTTACCTGGAGTTCGTTATCGTATTGTCAGAGGAGCTTTAGATACTACAGGAGTAGCTAATAGAAATCAAGGTCGTTCTAAATACGGTTCTAAAAAAGTTACTGTTAAAAAATAAAATTCGAAATTAAATTTCAATTAATAAAATAATAAATAAAGGGAAATGTAAATAAATTATGTCTCGAAAAAAATGTGTTTATAAGAGAGATATTTCGCCTGATCTTATCTATAATTCTAAATTAGTAACTAAAATTATTAATACAATTATGAAGGATGGAAAAAAAAGCGTATCTCGATCTATTTTTTATGGAGCTTTAGAAAAAATAAAAGAAATTTCTAAGAGAGAACCTATTGATGTTTTTAATGAAGCTTTAAATAATATCATGCCTATTTTAGAAGTTCGTACGCGTACTATTGGAAGTCAGAATTATCAAATTCCTTCAGAAGTTCGCCCTGAAAGACGTCAATCTTTAGGCTTAAAATGGTTAATTCAATATGCAAGACAACGAAATGAAAAAGGTATGATAGAAAAACTGGTTAAAGAAATCATAGATGCTTCTTTAGGAAAAGGATTAGCAGTTAAGAAAAGAGAAGATACACATCGTATGGCTGAAGCAAATAAAGCTTTTGCGCATTATCGTTGGTAGTTCAAAAAGGAGAATGATTTATGGGACGTAAATATAGTTTAGACAAAATACGTAATATTGGGATTATGGCTCATATCGATGCTGGAAAAACTACTACTACAGAAAGAATTTTATTTAATACAGGTAAAATTCATAAAATAGGCGAAACTCACGATGGTAATTCTCAAATGGATTGGATGGAACAGGAACAAGAAAGAGGTATTACTATTACCTCAGCCGCAACTAATATTTTTTGGAAAAATCATAGTATTCAAATTATTGATACTCCAGGACATGTTGATTTTACAGTTGAAGTTTCTCGTTCTTTGAGAGTTTTGGATGGAGCAATAGTCATTATCGATGCGCAATCAGGAGTAGAACCGCAAACCGAAACTGTTTGGCGTCAAGCTACAGAATACAAAGTTCCAAGACTGGTTTTCGTTAATAAAATGGATAAAGTAGGGGCAGATTTTGTTCATGCTATTAATACTTTAAAAATAAGACTTGGTGTGGAAGCAGTTGCTATTCAATGGCCTATAGGAAAAGAAAATAATTTTACTGGGATTATTGATTTATTAGAAATGACTGCTCATCATTATGATGAGGTTTCCGAAGAAAAAGCTAAATTAATTGATATTCCTGATGATTTAAAAGAAATTGCTTTACAAAAAAGACAAGAATTGATAGAAACATTAGCTAAGCATGATGATGAATTACTTAATATTTTTTTTGATAATAAAGAAATTGATGCAAATATTTTGAAAAAAGCAATTCGGAAAGCAACTTTGAATGTTAATTTTTTTCCTGTTTTATGTGGTTCTTCTTTTAAAAATAAAGGAGTTTTAAAATTATTAGATGCAATGATTGATTTTCTTCCTTCACCGCTTGATATTCCGCCTGTTGTAGGTTTAGATATTGATAATAAAGAAATTATCCGTAAAGCTTCTGATGATGAACCCTTTACAGCTTTAGCTTTTAAAATTATGACAGATCCTTTTGTAGGGAGATTAACTTTTTTAAGAATTTATTCTGGAAAATTACAAACAGGCATTTATGTTAAAAATACAATTAAAAACGTTAAAGAACGAATCGGTCGTTTATTACAAATGCATGCTAATACAAGATCAGAAATAAAAGATGCTTATGCTGGAGATATTGTAGCTGTGGTGGGATTTAAAAATACTACTACAGGACATACTTTAACTTCAGAAAATGATTTTATTGTTTTAGAATCGATGAATTTTCCGGAACCGGTCATCGAAGTTGCGGTTGAACCAAAAACTAAAGGTGATCAAGATAAAATTATTACAGCTTTAGGAAAACTAGCAGAAGAAGATCCTACTTTTAAAGTTTATGTTAATCACGAAACAGGGCAGACTATTATTGCAGGGATGGGAGAACTTCATTTAGAAATTATTATTGATCGTTTGAGAAGAGAATTTAAAATCGAAGTTAATAAAACTCAACCTCAAGTTTCCTATAGAGAGACTTTAACTAAGACAGTTAAAACCGAAGGTAAATTTATACGTCAGTCTGGCGGAAGAGGTCAATATGGTCATGTAGTTATTCGTTTTGAAACTAATGAAGGAAAAGGATTTGAATTTATTAATAAAATTGTTGGAGGTGTTATTCCTCGCGAATACATTCCTTCAGTAAAAAAAGGGTTAGAAGAATCTTTAAATAGTGGTATTCTTGCTGGTTATCCTTTTGTAGATGTAAAAGCTACTTTGTTAGATGGTTCTTATCATGATGTAGATTCGTCAGAAATAGCTTTTAAAATTTCTGCTTCTATTGCTTTAAAAGAAATTAAAAAAGATGGTGGTTTAGTATTACTAGAACCTATTATGGATTTAGAAGTAGTAACGCCTAATGATTATGTAGGTAATGTTATTGGAGATTTAACATCACGAAGAGGTAAATTAGAAACTCAAGAAACCCGTGGTAATGCAGTATCTATTAGAGCTTCGGTTCCTTTATCTGAAATGTTTGGTTATGCTACTAATTTACGTTCTAATACACAAGGAAGAGCAACTTTTATTATGCAATTCCTCAAATATGATAAAACACCAAAAAATATTGCCGAAAGAATTATTCAAGAACGTAATAAATAAAAAATATTTACATTTATTAAAATAAAAAAAATAAAATTTAAAGATTAACAAAGGAGGCCTAAAATGGCTGAAGTATTTAAAAGAAATAAAACACATTTAAATGTTGGAGCAATTGGTCATGTTGATCATGGAAAAACTTCTTTAGCTTCTGCAATTACTTTTTATTTATCTTTAAAAGGATTAGCAAAACAAAAAAAAAATGAACAAATCGATAAATCTCCTGAAGAAGCAACACGTGGAATAACCATTAGTACTTCTCATATCGAATATGAAACAGAAAAAAGACATTATGCACATGTGGATTGTCCTGGGCATGCTGATTATATTAAAAATATGATTACAGGTGCAGCGCAAATGGATGCAGGCATTTTAGTTGTTTCCGCTGTTGACGGGGTTATGCAGCAAACAAAAGAACATGTTTTGTTAGCAAAACAAGTTGGAATTAAACAATTATTAGTTTTTTTAAATAAAATAGATTTATCTGATGATGAAGAGTTGATAGGAATAATTGAACTCGATATTCGAGAATTATTAAATAGAAATGGTTTTGATGGTGATAATGCACCTATTATTAGAGGATCTGCTTTCAAAGTAATTGAAATTTTTAAAAAAAATGCTGCTAAAGATTTACAAAATATTTCAGGAGAAGATGCTAAGTATTTAGGAAAAATAGAAGAATTACTTAATGCTTTAGATACTTATGTTGAAGAACCAGAGCGCGAAATTAATAAACCTTTTTTGATGCCTATAGAAGATGTTTTTACTATTTCAGGTAGAGGAACAGTTGTCACTGGACGTGTTGAAAGGGGTCAAATTAAAATTGGTGAAGAAGTAGAAATTATTGGGATTAAAGAAACTAAAAAAGCAATCGTTACTGGATTGGAAATGTTTGGTAAAAGTTTAGGAAATGCTTTAGCAGGCGATAACATAGGAGTTTTATTACGTGGTATTGCTCGTGGTGATGTTGAGCGTGGACAAGTATTAGCGAAACCAGGTTCTATAAAACCTCATTCTAAATTTACAGCTGAAGTTTATGCTTTGCCTACAGCAGAAGGCGGTAGGACTACACCTTTTACTAATGATTATCGTCCTCAATTTTATTTTAGAACTACTGATGTTACAGGAACAATTAAAATATTAGGTGATAATAAGATAGTTATGCCTGGTGAATCTGCTCAAATTGCTGTTACTTTAATTAGTCCGATCGCTTTAGAAGAAAAAACTAATTTTTCTGTTCGCGAAGGCGGAAAAACTGTTTGTGCAGGAATAGTTAAAGAAATTTTAGATTAAAAAAAATAAACCAAATTATTATTTATAAAAATTATAAAAAATAATTTGGTTTTATTTAGATATATCAAATATTATTTTGATATTTTTTTTTTGATATAAACTTCTATAGGCTTCATTAAATAAATAATTTTTTTAGTGCCAATTATTTTATTAATTATTTGAAATATAAATTTAGAAAAAGGATTTTCTTAAAATGACAATTTATAAAACTATAGACGGTAAGTTATTTAAAAAAATGATTATTAATGGTGCTTTGAATTTAAACAAAAATTCACAAGCAATTAATGATTTAAATGTTTTTCCTGTTCGTGATGGTGATACAGGTAATAATATGAAAATGACTATGTTAGAAGGTATCAAAAAACTAGAAAATATCGATGATTCTTCTATTATTAAAGTAACTCAGGTTTTATCTGATGCTTTATTGATTAATTCTAAAGGGAATTCAGGGGTTATTTTATCTCAATTTTTTTGCGGTATTTATGAACAAATTAAAATTTTTCAAAAAAACAATATTAATATTTCAGATTTTATTCAATCTTTAGCGAGAGGTTATCAAAAAGCTTATAATGCAGTTATAGAACCTGTTGAAGGAACTATTTTAACTGTTTTTCGTGAATCCATCGAAAGTGTTAGGAAAGAAAAAGATAAATGGCAAAGCATTAATGAAGTAGTAGAAAATTTAATTAAATATGCTGAAATTTCTCTAAAAAAAACTCCTGATTTATTAAGTGTTTTAAAAAAAGCTAATGTAGTAGATAGTGGCGGAGCCGGTTATATTTTAATTTTAAATGGTATGTTATCTTTTTTAAATGATACAGAAATTCAAGAATATACAGATAATAATATAAATAATTTTTTTTTAAATCCTCAAGCAAAAGAATATCATTATGATTTAGAAATTTCTAAATTGAATTATATTTACTGCACAGAATTTATTATTAAATTGCAATCTCCTGATTTTTTTGATGTAAAATTACAAAAAAAATATTTCATGAAACAAGGCGATTCATTGATTTTTTTGAAAAATAATGATTTATTAAAAATTCATATTCATACTAATGATCCAGGAATAGTTTTAACTAGTCTTTTAAAATACGGAACATTAATAAAATGTAAAATTGACGATATGAAAGAACAAATTGATTCAGTTATCGAAAAAAAGAAAAAAAATAATGATTTCAATATTAATACGCAATCTAAAGATTATGCAGTAATAGCTATATCTTTTAATAAAGAACTTCAAGATATTTTCAAAGATTTAAAAGTTGATTATATTATAGAATATATTCCTGATAATGATTATTTTTTAATACAACAATTACGAAAAATCTTGACAAATATCAATGTTAAAAATATCCTTATTTTCCCTAATTATAAAAAAACTTCTATTTTGCTTCAGAATATGAATTTAGTTAAAGATTTTACTTCTTTGAATATAGAATTTTTACAAATAGAAAACATAGCTCAATGTTATAGCGCTCTTTTATTTTTAGATGAAAAACTTTCTTTAAAAGAAAATTTAAAAAGAATAGAAGAAAATATGAAAAAGATTAAAATAGGTGAAATTATCTTTAATAATAATATCTCTATTCAATCATCACAAAATATTTCGTTAAAAAAAGAAAATAAAAAAAGTTTTTTAGCTATTTGGAAACAAAAACAAATAGCATATCATCAAGATTTAGTTAAATTAGTAAAAAAATTATTAGTTAAAATGATTAAATCAAAAAATATTTTTTTAACTTTTTTTTATAATAAAAATCTTGTTAAAAATAAAGATTTATTGGAAATAGATAGTTTTTTAGAACAAAAATATTCTTTTATAGAAATAGAAAAAATAGAAAATAATGATGATTCTTTATCTCCTTGTATTTTTCTTTTAGAATAATATATTCTAATATTCTTTTTATTATTATTTTTGAGTATATACAAATTATAATTAATAAATTCATTCATAAAAAGATATTTTTATTTTATGAATATTATTTGGTAGATATGGCGGAATGGTATACGCGCATGTTTGAGGGGCATGTGAGAAAATTTTTCTCTTGTGAGTTCGAATCTCATTATCTACACCAAAATAAAAATCAATATCATAAATAATGTAAAAAAACCCAATTATTATCTTAAATAAATAAGAAATCATTGGGTTTTTTTATTAAAAAAATAAATATACTGAATCAGTAATGATTAAAAATTAAATTATTTCAATTCAAATTTATTTATTCATTTTTGTTTTTAAAGCGATTTTTTCAACAGCTTCTGTAACCGCTTTTGTAGCTTTCGGATTAAAAATAGAAGGAATAATATAATTTTCATTCAATTCATTTTCTGGAATAACATTGGATAAAGCATAAGCGGATGATAATTTCATTTCTTCTGTTATTTGTTCAGCTTGAACATTTAAAGCACCACGGAAAATACCTGGAAAAACTAATAAATTATTGATTTGATTAGGAAAATCAGATCTTCCGGTAGCCACAATTCTAGCATTTCCTTTTTTAGCTTCTTCAGGAAAAATTTCTGGAATTGGATTAGCTAAAGCAAAAACGATTGCGTCTTTTTTCATAGTAGAAACCATTTCTTTAGTTAATAAATTAGGTTTTGATAATCCGATAAAAATATCTTTGTTTTTAATAGTACTTTCTAAATTTCCTTTTTCATTATTGAAATTAGTTATTAATGCCATTTTTTTATGACTTTCATTTAAAAAACAATTGCTATTTCTGTTAATCGCTCCCTCTTTATCTATTAAAACTATATTTTTAGGTTTTAATAAAAGTAACAATTTAGCAGTAGCAATTCCTGCAGAACCTGCACCTAAAATAACTATTTCTACTTCTTCTATTTTTTTTCCAACTACTTTTAAAGCATTTAAAATTCCAGCAGTTATTACAATAGCTGTTCCGTGTTGATCATCGTGAAAAACAGGAATATTTAATTTTTCTTTTAATTTTGTTTCAATTTCAAAACATTCAGGCGCTTTAAAATCTTCTAAATTAATAGCGCCAAAAAAAGATGAAATTTTACTAATAATGTTTATAATTTCTTCTGTATTTTCTGAATCAATACAAATAGGAAAAGAATCAATATTAGCAAATTTTTTTAATAGAATAGCTTTCCCTTCCATTACAGGAATAGAAGCTAGAGCTCCAATATTCCCTAAACCTAAAACAGCTGTACCGTTAGTAATTATTGCGACATTATTACCTTTAGATGTATATTTATAAGCATCTTTTTGATTTTGTTGAATTTTCAAACAAGGTTCAGCAACTCCTGGAGTGTAAACTAAAGATAAGTCTTCGAGATTATTAACTTCTACTTTAGACTTCATTTCTAATTTACCTTTTTTTTGTTCATGAATTTTTAGTGCTTTTTCTTTTAAATCCATAAAATATTATAATCCCCTATATTTTCTATTTTTTTATTCATAATTTTTTACAATATTTATTCAATATACAAATAATATATAAAGAAATTATTATGATTATTATAAAAAGTTTAAAATTCATTAAATTAATAATAAAAATAATTTAATTCCTAAACCACTACTATTATAATACTTAAAATAAAAAAGTTATTTTTTTATGTAATATAATTATGTATATTGATATTATTCTAATATCTATTTCGAAAATATTTAAATAGTTTTTGAATAAAAAACATCATTAATTTTATTATAATAAATTATTTTTAAATTATTGAAATTATAAATTAGTAATTTGTTTATCAAAAAATGAATTAAATTTTAGAAAAAAATTAATCAATCTAAAATATTATTTTTTAATTTTATTCTTTTATGTTTTTTAATATTTTTTTTCTTAATAGTTTTATTTTATCACTTGATATTCTTAATTTTAATTTTTTATTTTAATTATTTTTTTTCTAATATTTTTTATTTTTTTTTATTGATTAATACACTGTTCCTTTTTTAGACAATTTCTGTTTATAAAATAACTCTTTAAGATCTAAAATTAAGTAGATCATTTCATATCTTTTCAAATTAAAGAAATATTTTTGTTAATTAAAAAAGTGTCTAAATTTTTGGAACAGTGCAACTTTGCATTGATTCATAATATTTTAATAATTTAATTTTTTATTTATTTATAATATTTTAAGTTCCATCGTTTGTTTTTTAACTAACAAAAAATAATTATCATTTTTATTTTTTAAAAAACTTATTTTTTTATTTAATTCTTCTTGATTTAAAATCGGAATAATGCTAAAACTCAAAGATAAAAGACTAGCTTCTTTTAAATCCGACAATAAAGCCAAAACACAAACAGAAGGATGAAACTTAGAAATATTATAAGCATCTTGAAAATTATCTACTATAATAGCTTTTGCGTTTAAACGAAAAGCTATTTCGACAACGCTCAATAATAAATACTCTCGAGAATTTTGAGGTTGATAAATATGTGATAAAAAATAAGAATCTAAATTTTTTTCTGCTTGATAATTAATCTTACTCATATATTGAACTGATTCAATAGGATAATCGCCAGACGCTGATTCTCCTGACAACATAGTTGCTACAGTTCCTTCTCTAACAGCATTAAAAACATCTGAAATTTCAGCTTTTGTAGGGTGAGGATTTTTTTGCATTGATTCAAGCATCTGAGTTGCCACAACAACTATTTTTCCTTTCAATAAACATTGAAAAATTATTTTAGTTTGATATAAAGGCACTTTTTCACCAGGAATTTCAATACCTAAATCTCCTCGAGCTACCATAATTCCATCAGAAATATCAATAATTTCATCCAAATTATCAATACCTTCTTGATTTTCTATTTTTGCAATAATTTGAATTCTATCATTTTTATTTTCTTTTAAAATATTTTTTATATCTTGGATATCTTTTGCGCTTCGAACAAAAGAAGCAGCTATATAATCATAATCTTCTTCAATAGCAAAAAGAATATCATGATAATCTTTAGGGGAAATAAAATCAATATTGAATTTGACATTTGGAACATTAATACCACGACGTGATTTTAAATTATGATCATTTTTGGCTCTTGTAATCAATTCTTTTTTAGCCAAATCTTTATCAATGACTTCTAAAGATAAATAACCATCATCAACATAAATCATGTTACCAACATTTATTTCTTTATAAAAATCTTTATAAGTGACTGAAAAACCTTCACAATTACCTAAAACTTCTTCTGAATAAATTTTAACTAAAGAATTTTTTTTAATACTTACTAAACCATCAAATTGATGTGTTCTTATTTCAGGCCCCTTAGTATCCAAAATAAAACCTACATAAGATTTTAGCTCTTTATTTAAATCTTTTATATTTTGAATTAAAATTCTACTTTGTTCATATTCCGCATGAGAAAAATTAAATCTTGCTACATTTAATCCTGAATGAATTAATTTTCTTAAAGTTTCTTTATCATAAGAAGACGGTCCTAAAGTACAAATTATTTTTGTTTTATTCATAATATATTCAATTCCTTTTAATTTAATTAATTTTTAATTTTAGTTTTATCGCATATATAAAATAGGAAAAATAATACTAGCTAATATATAAATAATAATACCAATTGTCCTTGTAATAATCATTGCAAAAGGCAATAAATAAGATCTGTGGCTAATTTCCATAACGGCAATATTCCCCGTTGACCCAATACTATATGCGCAAATACCAGATATTAAAGCAGATTCTAAGGGATAAAATTCAAACCATTTCGAAAATATAAAAACTAAAATAATTGTTGTTAATAAAGAAATAATAACCATAAGCAAAATGATTGGATTCAACATACATTCTCTCAATTTATCGAATTTTGTAGTTAAACCTAGGCCAACTAAAGCAGGAAACATAAAATTAATATTCATAAATTTTCCAGTTTGAAATAAATCATTTTGATATTTAAAAGAAATTAGATTGAAAAATTTCATAATTAATAATATAAAAATGACAAAAACTATAATATCTAATTTAAAACGAATTTTTTGACACAACCAATAATTAATTATACTACTAATCGAATACAAAGAACAAACAATTAATAAACCTGAACCAATATTTTGATATTCTAAGGGAGTTTCAGAAAATTTTTTTACCATTATTTTTTTTTCGTTTCCTAAAAAATTTTTACTGCTATATTTAGTGTTATCAAATAAAAAATATAAAAGACCAGCAAAAAAAATACTTAAAACCTTTGTTAAAATTAAAGGGGCCAAAATAACACTTTTTATATCAACAACACTGGAATTTTTAAAAACTTCTTTATAAATACCATTAGAAAAACCATTAATACCTAAATTAGTTCCGCCATTAGTTAACGGAACAGCTACAAAAAAAATACTATCCCAAAAAGAACCTTTCGTTTTATTTTTGAATATATCTGGACACTCATAATTAAAAATATATCCTATGACACCTATTATCAAAATAGATATTAAAATAGCAATTAAAGTTAAAAAAATTAATTTATGTAAAGATTTTTTTAAAAAATCTATATCAAGGCTAATAATACTTCCTGAAACAATAATGATTATAAAAAATTGTGCAAAATTAATTCCTAACCCATCTTTGTCGCTATTCGGCTTATTAAAAAAATAATAATCAAACATTTCAGATATTTTTTTATTGATTAAACCTTTGTGAACCAAATAAGAAGGAATTAAAATACAAAGTAAAAAACCTAATCCTAATTTATTAAAAAAAGGAATATTTTCGCCAATAAAATTCAAAAAAAAACCTAATACCATTATTAAAAACAAAGGTGTTAATAAAGGATGCCATAATTTAGGTTCATTATTTATATAAAATAAATTAAAAAAAATTAAGAAAATAAGTATTAAAAAAAATAAAGGATGAAACCCAAAAATATTTTTTTTTATTTTTTGCATATTTAAAATAATAATTAATAAAAAAAATAAAAACTACCCTTTCTAATATTGGAAAAATTTTTTTTATAAAACAAAAAAATATTGTTTCATAAAAAATATAAATATACATAAGAATATAAAAATATTATATAAGAATATCCTTATCAGTATTCAAAAAAAAAAAAAAAAAAATAAATAAGTCATAATTTTATTTTTCTATATTTAAGAAATTTCCTAAAAAAACGGAACAGCACAAGTCGGTAGCTTAAAACTCAAATTGGAATATTTGAAAAAAATTAAATCAAAAATAAAACTACTTGAAAATAAACTTAAATTATTATATATTATATAATGAATTGAAAGTTAAAAATCAAAAAGAAGGGTGATTTAATATTTAAATATTAATAGGAATAATGATAATAAAATTAATATTTTTTGATATTTCTAATTATATTATTGAGAATGGTCCTAATACTAATATTATTCATATTAATTAAATTACAAAAAATATTCATACAATATAATATATTATGATTAAGCGTAATATTAAGTAAAAAATAATGAAAATTTTTTTTTTTATTTGATTTGATTTTTGAAGATTTACTTTGTAGCATAATCTAGAATTATATTTTTATTTTTGTCAATTTGAATATGAAAATATAAAAAATATTCTAAATTTAATAATAATTTAGATAGAATAATTTTTATTTTTCAAAATTTATGAAATTTTTTATTTTTTAGTATTTATAAATATTTTTAAATTTTGTATCGATTAAGAAAGTATTTTTTTAAACGAAAATATTTTTTTATCAAAAAAATTATTAAAAAACGTTTATTGAAAAATTATGTAATTTTATTTAGGATGAAACTTAATTAAAATTACATAAAAAATATAATACAGAAAATAATTTTGTCGAGGAATAATAAAAATAATAATAAAAATATAATTATATTTTTATATTATTAAAATCAATTATGAAAAATAGAAATGTATTGTTTTGGATTTTTGTTTTATTTATTATTAATTGTATAAATATTTTTTTTTGTCTTGGTTATATGAACCCTATAATCAAAAACTCTTTTTTTGATTTTTTTCATCTGAAAAATGAATTAACAGATCAAGAAAAAACGGCATACCATGAAGCAGGACATACTTTTTTTGCATTAGCTTATCCTAAAATTTTTGATTTAAAATATGTAACAATTAAACCAAAAGGAATATCTAAAGGTCGTACTGTTTTTAATCTGATTAATAACGATATTTCGAGAAATTGGAAAGAACGACTTTTATGTGATTTAGGCGGTACATCAGTTGAATTGTGGTTGTATGAAAATAATAAAATTAAAGAAGAACAAGTCGGTGAAGGTTCTAAAAGCGACTATTTAAAAGCTAAAAAAGTTCTTCGCGCAAAAGGTTTTAATAATTTGCAAAAAGAGTTAGATTTTTATTTAATTCAAGGAAAAAAAATAATCTACAAGAATAAAGAAATTATAGAAAAGATTTATCAAGAGTTGTTATCTAAAACAACATTAAATAAAGAAGATTTATATAAAATTAAAAATAATAAAAATTTTATTTTGGATTAATGTTTGAATTATTTATTTTCTTAAAATTTTGTTCTTTTTTTTGTATAAAAAAACAAGTATAATATTGATACTGTTCGAATTTATTTCAATGAACAAATTTACAAAATATTTTATAAAAATAATTTTATTTTATAAGGAATAAAAAGTTCATATTTTTTTATATAATAAATTTTTATTTGAAATTAAATATTTTTAATATAAAAATTTTATTTTGAGAGGTTTATTTTGATAGGTTTTAAAAAAAAACGATATGAACAAAGAAGATATTTTAAATATTAGTAATTTAACTTTAGAAGAAGTTTTTCATCATTTTAAAACTAGTAATTTGGGTTTAAATTCAGATGAAATAGAAAAAAGACATTTTTTATACGGTTACAATATTATTCAAAATAATAAAAATTTTAATTTTGGGAAGCAATTTATAAAACAGTTTATTTCTATGTTTGCTATTTTATTGTGGATATCTAGTGTTTTAGCTTTTTTTATAGGTGATACAACTATTGGAATAGCGATAGTTTCAGTTGTAGTCATTAATGGCATTTTTTCTTTTTTTCAAGAATATAAAGCAGATAAAATTTTATCTTCGTTAAACGATATGATGCCAAAAAAAATTCAAGTATATCGTGATAATAAAATACAAATGATTGATATTACTGATTTAACTATTGGTGATTTAATATTTTTAGAAATGGGTACTATTATTCCTGCAGATGCAAGACTTGTAGAAGCAAATAATTTTTTCGTTGATAATTCAATGTTATCCGGCGAAACTGTTCCTTTAAATAAAAATTCTTTTCCTAATTTAGAAAAAATTAATGTTATTTCAGAAATACCTAATTTAGTTTACGCTGGTACTACGGTATCACGAGGTAGTGCTAAGGCTATTGTCTATTCTATCGGTTCAAAAACACAAATCGGTGAAGTGTCTGATATAGCGCAAAATATTAAAAAAAGAAAAAGTACTTTAGAAAAAGAAATTAATCGAATAGTTAAAAAAATAAGTTGTATTGCTTCTTTTTTATCTATAGTAGTTTTTTTAATTTGTTTTTATTATTATTATAATGATAAAAGTTATTTATCTAATTTTACAAAAGCTTTAAAAAGTGCTGTTATTGTAGCTTTAGGAATGTTAGTTGCTAATATACCAGAAGGGTTATTACCTACTATTAATTTAAGTTTAGCAATTGGTTCCCAAAGAATGGCTAAACGAAAAGTTTTAATTAAAAAATTGTTTTCGGTAGAAACATTAAATTCTACAACAGTGATTTGTACTGATAAAACAGGTACTTTAACTAAAAATCAATTAACTTGTAAAAAGGTTTTATTTCCTGGCGGAATTTTTGATATTGAGATTAGTGATTTTTCAAAACAAATTTTATCTACAGACATAAAAAATAATATAAATGATGATAAAGTTAAAGTTTTAAATAAATTATTTATTGCCGCTATAATGTGTTCAGAAACTAATTTAATTGATGATCCGAAAGATAAAAATTATTTTAAAATAATCGGAAATCCAACAGAAGGTTCTTTATTGATTGCTGCTTCTAAATACGGTTTAGATGTTCAACAAGTTAAAAACAATTGGAAAATTGAGAAGATAAATCCTTTTTCTTCTGAAAACAAAAAAATGAGTGTTTTAGTTGAAAATATTTCTCAAGAATATTATGATAAAAAAGATAAATATTTATTTATCAAAGGTGCTCCAAATATTCTTTTGGAGGATTGTTTATTCCAATATAAAAACAAGAAAGTTTTATTATTTTCTGAAGAAGAAAAAAAATTTTTCGAAAAGCAAAATCAAACTCTATCGACTCAAGGATATCGTCTTTTAGCTATTGCTTATAAAAAAATAGAAAAAAATATTTCTGAAGAAGAAAATAAGATGGTTTTTTTAGGTTTTACTGTTCATTATGATCCACCAAAAATAGAAGTTTCAGAAGCAGTCAAAAAATTATATCAATATGGTTTAAGAATCGTTGTTATTACAGGAGATTTTGGTCCAACAGTTGTTTCCATAGGAAAACAAGTAGGCATTATCTCAGAAGAAAATAATTTTTTAAATATCGATGGTTCTCAAATTGATAAAATGTCAACACAAGAATTAAGAGAAATTATAAAGAAGCCTCAACCGATATTTTTTTCTCGTGCTACTCCTAAACATAAATTACAAATTGTCGAAGCTTATCGTGATAACGGAGAAGTTGTAGGATTTATTGGAGATGGAGTTAACGATATTTTAGCTATGAAATCTGCTGATATTGGTATTGCAATGGGTAAATCAGGAAAAGATATTGCCATTAATTCAGCTGATATGATTTTATTAGATGATGATTTTTCTTCTATTCCGAAAGCAGTTTTAGAAGCTCGTAATATTTATTCTAATATTAAAAAATTTATGATTTATGTTTTTAGTTCTAATGTTCCTCAAATTTTTCCTATTTTATTTATGGCTTTTACACAAATGCCACTTTATTTAGGTGTTATGCAAATTTTAGCAATAGATTTAGTTACAGATTTATTGCCTGCTATAGCTTTAGGTGGCGAAAAACCAGAAGATAATTTATCTGAACAAAAACCTATAAATAATAAGGATAGTTTATTAGATAAAACAGTTTTGAAAAAAAGTTATGGTTTTTTAGGGATTATTGAAGGATTATTAGCTTTAATTTTCTTTCTTTGTTATATTAAAGGTGATATAAAAAAATTTAGTGGTTGGAATTTTGAAGAAGTAACGAATAACAAAGAATTTCTAAAAGCATCTACTATGGCTTTTGGTGCAGTTATTTTCGCTCAAATAGGTAATGTTTTTGCTTGTCGTTCTAATAGACTTTATTTTTGGAAAGTTATTTTTAAAAAAAATAAATTGTTATATTTTGGTATTTTATGTGAATTATTTTTCTTTATTTTAGTTTCTCAATCTTTTGATAAATTAAATAATTTTTTTGGGAATACAAAAATAGATTTTTCTGATTATTTATATTTGTCTTGTTGCACTTTAGTTATTTTATTATTCGATACTATTTATAAATTTTTTGTTAACAATAAATTTAATAAAAAAAGATTTTAACAATTATTTTTTTCAAAAAATAAATTTTAAAATAAAAAATTAACAAAAATATATTGTTAATTTTTTTATATTTTTTCATTTTTAATATAAATATTTTTATTTTAATAAAAATAAAATAAAATTTTTGTAAATTTTTCTTTTTATAATTAAAAAAAGTTATTCTAAAATTTTTTTATTTTAAATCTAAAGAGGAATTATGAATGAAACTTATTGTAGGATTAGGCAATATTGGCGATTGTTTTTCTTTAACACCTCATAATATAGGATTTATGTTGGTTGATTATTGTTTACAAATATGGAAATTTAATTTGTTATTTATTCGAAAAGAATTATCAAATTTAATTTATCATTTAAGCATTAAGGAAGAAAAATTTATATTATTAAAACCTCAAACTTATATGAATTTATCTGGACAAGCAGTTAAAAAAGCAATAGATAAATATAAAATCAAAATTAAAGATGTTTTAATAATTAACGATGATATTTATTTAAAAGCAGGGATTTTTAAATTAAAAAGCAAAGGAGGTCATGGAGGTCATAATGGTTTAAGAAATATAATTGATATTTTGAAAACTAATCAATTCAAAAGATTGAAAATAGGTGTAGATTATGATAAAAATATTCCTTTAGAAGAATATGTTTTGAAAAAATTCGATTCACAATTTGAAAATAAAATTTTAGAAAATTTTCCTTTTTTTGAAAGATTATTGATTAATTTCGTAAAGGGAATATCTTTTGATAATTTAATAAATATTTCAATATAAGAATATATATTGAAATCATTTTTGTATTTTATGATTATTGTATTTTTATAAATTTTAAAAAATAAATTTTATTTAAAAAATATTGAATTTTTTTTTTTTATGTTATAATTAAGTGTTGTTATATTTTATGCTAAATTCAAATAATTTTTATTTGTAATTTTTTTTAGTAATGATATTATTTAATATTTGTTTTTATTTTATTTCTTTGAAAACTGAAGATGATTTTTTTTA
>NZ_VIAE01000016.1 GCF_007821455.1 Candidatus Phytoplasma pini | reverse complement strand
AAAAATACAGAAAAAGGTACTTTTTCGGAACCTATTTCTGTTTTAAATCAAAAAAATTTTTATAATCCAGATTTAAATTAAAAAAATTTTTTATATCATTTGATTTTTTTAATTTATAATTTTTTTTAATTTATGATTTGATTTTTTTATTATATATTGGATTTTTATGTTTTTGTTTATTTTTTATTTTTATTGAATTAGAAGAAAGAATTATATGAGTTTTATATATATGGATGGTTTTTTTTTAATTAACAAAGAACAAAATATGTCTTCGCATAGCGTCGTTGCTTCTATTAAAAAAAAATTTAATTTTAAAAAAGTAGGTCATACAGGAACTTTAGATCCTTTCGCTTGTGGTCTTTTAATTGTTTTAGTCAATAATGCTACTAAATTAGCTTTTTTATTTGAAAATTTAGATAAAACATATGAAGGAGTTATGCTTTTTCATGAAAAATATGATACTTTGGATATAACAGGTAAATTATTAGAACGTAAAGAAAATAATTTGTCGCAAAAAATAGTTCAAGAAAGTTTTGATTGTTTTCATCAAAAAATTTATTTTCAAAAGCCACCCATGTATTCTGCTATCAAAATTAAAGGAAAAAAGATGTATAATTTAGCGCGACAAAATATTCATGTTGATATTCCATCTAGAAAAGTTCATATTTATGATTTAAAAATTCTTTCTAATTTAAATCAAAATAAAATATGTTTTAAAACAAGGGTTTCGAAAGGAACTTATGTAAGAAGTTTGGCTAGAGATATTGGGTATAGTATGAATACTTACGGAGCTCTTCAAAATTTAACGAGAACTAAAATTGGTTTTTATGATTTATTTTTTGCAAAAACAATTTTCTCTATTAGTTTAAAAGATTTAATTTCACCGAAAGAATTATTTCAAAATTATTCTAAAATTGTTTTAAATGATTATTTAATTCAATTAGTCAAACATGGTATTTATTTAGATGAGAGGCAAATTATTACTCATGATCCCTTTATAGTTTTAGATAAAAATCAAAATTGGATTGCTTATTATGAGCCTTGTGTAAATAAAAAAAATCAATATTATCCAAAATATTTTTTTTAAAATTTTAAATAAAATAAAAATAAAATAATTTTTTTAATTTGGATAGATAAAAAGAAAAAATATATATTTTTTGTTAATTTTTGTATTATTTTAAAATCTTATTTTATTTCTAAAAGGTGTTAAGTTCACGTTTGTCTTTTTTATTCGTAAATAGATTTGTGTGAATTTTAGGAATCAGTGTGGTCTAGAACTTAAATGTGAACTTATGAAACATTTTCCATCTCTTTTTTCTTTAGGAAGATTCTTCTCCGCTAAATAATATTAAGTTATTAAAAAATAAATAGAAATAGCATGAAAAATAGTCCCGCATACAACAAAAAGATGCCAAATAAAATGATAATATTTTTTATATAAATTAATATAAAAAAAGATACCTAAAGTATACATTAGTCCGCCTAGTATAAGAGATATAATTATTTTTGGATTATTTTGCCAAAAATCTGAAATTAAATCATTAATGATAATTAAAGAACTCCAACCTAATAATAAATATAGAATTAAATGTAATTTTTTTTGTTTATTTTTCAATAATATTTTTAAAATAATAGCTAAAAAAACTATTATAGATTGCGATAAGAAAAATATAAATTTTTTAGGAATAGGAATTAAAAAAGGTTCCTTCGAAAGACTTTTAGTATTAAATAAAAAAGGTATAAAACTACCCCAAATTAATATATATATACAAATATGATCAAATATTTGAAAAATATTTCTAATTTTTGTAAAAGATAAAGAATGATATAAACAACTTGAAAGGTAAAGCGTAAACATAGTTGAACAAAATAATAATAAAGGAAATAATGCTACATCAGATCTCTTTTTTATAATATAAAAAATAAAAATAAAAATACTAAAAAAAACCATTAAACCATGAGAAATAGAATTAGCGATTTCTTCTCCTAAAGTTTGATATTTTTTTTTTTTATTACACCATGTCATATTTCCTAAATTCTCCTTATTTTAAATAGAAAATTGAAAATTTTTTAAGATAAAATTGAAAAAAATATTTTTTTAGATTTTAGACAATAAATTATAATTTTTGATTATTAGAATTAAAATTAATTGAATCTAATCGCATATTTTCTAGTATTTGCTTTTGAATTTTTAAATAATCATTTTTTTGAAGTTGATTACTTTTATCAACGAAAAAAAATTCTATTTCTTTATTGGAAAAACGAGGAATTAAATGAACATGAAAATGAAAAATTGTTTGTCCGGCGATAACACCATTATTATTTAATATATTCATTCCTTGAGCTTTAAAAGTTTTTATTAACAATTTAGCTATTTTATGTGATACTCCGAATAAATGAGTAAAAACATGAAATGGTACTTCTTCTAAACTTGAATAAATTTCTTTGGTGGCAATTAAAGTATGTCCTTTGGTAGTTTGTGAAATATCTAAAAAAGCAATTACTAATTTATCTTCGTAAAGAATATAACTAGGAATTTCTCTACGAATAATTTTACTAAAAATAGTAGTCATATTTTATTTTTTTCGTTTTCTTTTTAATTTTTCACATATTTTAATAATCTTATTTTAAATATGTTTTAATGTTTTTGAAATTGCATTTTGCTATTTTATAAAAAATATTTGAATTATATTTTTGATAAATGTGATTTATCTGTTCATCTACTTTTCGAGAAGCTCCTAATAATAAAGGAATTTCTATTTGATGACTTAATTTATTTATTTCTTTTAAAAAAAAATATCTTGCGATAATAGATGCCAAAGCTACACTTAAATATTTTGATTCTGCTTTCGTTTCGAATCGAATAGAATGATATATTTTAGGTTCATTTTGTAAATAATTAAAATAACTTTTTATGGTTGTAAATTGATCCATGATTATAATTGCTTTTTGATTAATTTTATCTAAAAGTTTTAAAATAACAAAATTATGACATAAAGCTTTTATTTTGTTTAAATTTGCACTTTTAATTAAAAAATTATATTCTTTTTCATTATCAACAATTTTAATACAATAATCTATTTTTTTTGAAGTCAAAATAAAAATTTTTTTTATTTGTTGTTCCGATAATTTTTTAGAATCTCTTACACCTATTTTTTTTAAAAAAGGAATATCTTTCGGCATTACAAAAGCAGCACATACTACTAAAGGACCAAATACATCGCCTGAACCAGATTCATCAGTTCCAATAATACCCACATTATTATTTTGAATATCATTATTTTTTATAGGATCTTGAAATGAATTTTTATGATTAAGAAATTGTGTTTGATTTTCTTTTTCATTATTAGATAATGACAATATTTTTTTAATGTAATTAATTTCTTTTTGAATATTTGCTCCTTGAACTAAACAAGTTCCATTATAAAAACATGTGATTCTAACTTCGTCTTTATAAATAATAAAAAGAATATTTGGATTTTTTTTTATAATTAAAAAATTTTGATATTTTTTTTTAATAATTGTGAATTGAGATAAATTTAAATAAAAAGTATAATATTCGTTTGACATTTTTTATCGGAAATTATCCTTTTGATATATTTATTATATGATTTTTATTTTATTAAGAATATCTATAAAAACCAATTTATAGTAGGGATTTTATTTTGTTGAAGATATATATTAGTTTTAGAAAAAAGCTTAGAACCAAAAAAACCTTTATGTGCTGATAAAGGTGATGGATGGGCGCTTTTAATAACAAAATTTTTTTCCATATTAATATATTTTTCATATATTTGAGCATTTTTTCCCCATAAAATGTAAACTATTTTTTCTTTATAAAGAGATAATTGTTGAAAAATATTTTTGGTAAATTCTTCCCAACCAATATTTTTATGACTTAAAGGTTTTCCTTTCTCTACTGTTAAAATACTATTTAATAATAATACTCCCTCCAAAGCCCAATTAGTTAAATTATTATTGGTTTTTCTGATATTCAAATCATTTTTTAATTCTTTAAAAATATTTTTTAAACTTGGCGGAGCGATATTATTATTGACGCTAAAAGATAATCCATGAGCTTGATTTATTCCTGGATAAGGATCTTGTCCTAAAATAATAACTTTAAGATTTTCCCAAGGAGTTAAACGAAAAGCTTCGAAAATTTTATTAGATGATGGAAAAATACTTTTTCCGATTTGAATTTCTTTTTTTAAGTAAATAATTATCTTGCGAAAATATTCTTTTTGTTTTTCTTTTTTAATTATTGTTTGCCACATTGGATTAAAATGTTTCTTTTAATGAAGTGAAAAAATTATTTTTATTTATTTTATTTTTTTTCATTATAGAAAAACTCTTTTTTGGGCCAAAAAATCGAAGAAGAAAAATAAATAATAAATATTAGAAAAAAAATGAATTGTCCCCATGTAGGAATTTTAAAGCAATATATAGCGATGATTTGGTCTCTGTTTATGCTCCAATTATCTTCATTTTCATTATTATCTCCTTTAGTAGTTAATTGTTGTTTTTCTTCGTCAAATTTGACGACTCTATGAATAATTATGTCAGGTTCTTTTGTTTTATCAGCTTTAAAAATAATAATTTCTCCTTCTTTGCCTGCTTTCCAACGAGTTTTGAGTTCTTTCGAATATTCTTTGTTTTTCATTTTGCGAACTATAACAATATCATTTTTTTTTATATTAGGTTCCATGCTACCGCTAGCAACTCTATAATAATTAATGAAAGAATATTTAATAATATTTTCATGTTCAAAAAAAAAATGAGATATGCCTAATAAATTAAGAAAAAACAAAAAAAGGAAGAAAAAAGCATGTATTGATAAACTAATTATTTTTTGAAATAATTTTATTTTTTTATTCATATAATAATTTTTTTTTAACTTTCGTTTTTTATATTTATTTTATTTTTTTAATTTAAAAAAATTCTCATAATTTATGAGAAATGATAATGGGAAAATTATTTCAATCAAAAAAATATTTTTATAATATTCTCTTTTTTCATCTCGAAAAATTATTTTTTTAAAATTCCTATTTTCATTATATCTATAAACTATATCATTTGATAATATTATTTTTTATAATTTACTTTTTTTATAATAATCAAAAAAAACAATTAAATTATTTGAAAAAGTTACTTTAATTATTTTTTTAGTTAAATAGAAAATAAACATTTCTATCTATAATTAGAAATAGAAATATTTATTAATTTTTAAAACAATAAAGTTTTTTAATCATTTATTCATTATCTATATATCGTTATTTAAGATTTTTTTTAATTAACAAAAAGAAGATGCGCCTTATTCTTCATAAATATATCGAAAAAAATGATATATTTTTTTCTTTATTGAAAAAAAGAACAAATAAAATCTTTTTTTCGAAATTTTAATTTTTATGTTACAATTTGAGTAATTAATAAACAATTTAATTTCTAAAAAATTATTATTTTTAGAAAAAAATTATCTTTCTAACAATTCTGTTTTAATTGTTCACAATCTTATTTGTTTTTTCTCTTTTAATAATTCTATTTTTGACGAAAAAGATAACTTTTTTATCAAAAAAATATGATTTAAACTATTTTTAAAACAAAAGATTTAAAAAATATTTTGTTCGAAACAAGTTGTTTTTAAAATTTTTTTATGTTATTATGAAAGTGGTTAGTAAAAAAAAATTTATTTCTAGAATTAAGAAATAATTAATTATTACTCTTTATTCTTAAATATTACTTAAAATTTTTCTCGTTATAGAGAAATAAAATAAATCTTAAGATTTAAATAATTAAAAAATATTTTTTAAGTTTGCAAATATAAATATAATGAATTATTAAAATTTATTTAATAAATTAATAAATAATATTATGAAAATAAAGAAGATATATCGATTTTATAATTTATTTTTTATTAAACATATATTTAAAAATATTTTTTTTTAAATTTTATTTTTATTTAAAAGTTTATTCAATAAAAAAACAAAAAAACATTTTATATTTGAATTTTTAAAAAAATTATTAATATAAAAATTTTATTTATAAAAAAAATATGATTAACATATAACAAAAAATAATCTTTATTAGAAAGTAATTTTATTTAAAATTATTTTAATATGAAAAAAATTAAAAATTTTTTTATTTTTATTTTTATAATATTATTTTTAATATTGATAATGAATTATCAAAATAAAAATAATATTCATAATTCACAGCCAAAATATTTATATCAACAATTATCGAAAAACTTAAATTTGGTAGATATATCAGAAAAACATAAACAAAAAACAATTAAAGATATATTCGAGAAAGAACCAATTATAATTCAAAAAATAAAATATATTTTAAAAAAATCCGATATGTTGAAGAATTTAAATATTTCCAGTGAATTATTGAATAACCCCATAATAATAAAAAATATTTTATATTTATTAGCTATTAGATTATTTTCAGAACATAAATTTTATAATTTTGATTTTAATAAGATGAGCGATTTTGGCTATATTTTTGATTTTTTACAAAAAAATAATATTGTTGATGTTTTTATTTATGTTGGCAAAAACAAAGTAGCATTAAAAACAATACCAATACAAAAATTACCAATACAAAAACTACCAATTTTAGCTATTATCAAAGATGAAAAAGAATTCAATAGAATTTTAGCATATGTAAGATCTAAACAAATAAGTGGTCAATATGAAGATTTGAATGAGCAAATTCAAATTTATGAGGATTTGAATGAACAAATTCAAATTAAAAAAGAATATGTTGAATTTATTTTTCCAGAAGAAATAGAAAAAATTTTTTTTACTGCTGCATTTTTTATGAATAATTCTCAAGAAGATATTGTTGAAAAATTTGAAAATCTTCGTGCAAAACAAAAAGAAATAGAAATCACTAATTTAAAAAACAATTTCCAACAAAA
>NZ_VIAE01000002.1 GCF_007821455.1 Candidatus Phytoplasma pini | reverse complement strand
GTCGAAGGTTCGAATCCTTCTCCCGCAACCAAAAAAATTATAGATTAAATTATCAAAATATATAAAAAAGGTCCGGTAGTGTAGTGGTTAACATGCTTGCCTGTCACGCAGGAGATCGCGGGTTCAATCCCCGTCCGGACCGCCATTTATATTTTATAATATTTAAATATTTATTTTGATTTTTTTTTGTTATTGGCTCTGTAGCTCAGTCGGTAGAGCAGTGGCTTGAAGAGCCTCGTGTCGGCAGTTCGATTCTGTCCGGAGCCACCATTAAAATTTTTATTTTTAATTATTTTTAAAAAAGATTTTTTCAAAAATTATATATTAACGTTAAATTATAAATTTTATATATACAATTAAAGATTAGAAAGAATTCAAATTTGTATCAGAATAAGTTTTTTTTAAAAAAAATTTGTTTTTTGTTTTTGTTATTTTTTTATTTTATTTCGCCTAGTATTTTTGCCATTAAAGAAGAAAAACAAATTGAATTGTTGCCATTAGTTCAAAAAAAAACTTCTAATAATGAAGATTTTAATATTGTTAATGAACCTTTTTTAGAATTAAATAATGATTATAAAAAAAGTATTATTAAAAAACATTTTGTTATTTGTTGGAAACATAATTTTGGTTCTTTTTTTTCTAAAAAAACAAAATTATTTTATGATGTTGAATCCGCTAAAACTATTCCATGTGCTTCATTTCAAGAATGGTTAAATTTTAAGCAATTTGTTTTTTATTTACTGAATCATCATATTCCTAAAATAGATTTTTTGTTTGATTTTTTAGATATTTCAGGAATCAAAGATGAATTCATCGATGATAAATATGAAAAAGTAGCGTTAGACACGACTGTTTTTTGTCGTTTGTTAAAAAAAGATCCTTCTTTAGGTTTTTTTTATTTTGATTCTAAAGATCTAAATTTATTAGAATCAATTAATATTTCTTTTTGTAATTGTAAGGTTTCAGGTTATTCTATTATTGATTTAATTTTAGAAATTATTAATTTTAAAAATGAAAATATAGAAGATCTTAAAAAACATTTTATTTTGTATTTTAAAGAATTAAGCGAAACTATTAATTATGATGTTGTAACTGAAAAAGAATTGAATATTTCTATTGAAGAATTTTTAGATCGTATAGTTGATAATACTGATATTGAAATGTTAGATAAAAAGTTTCTTTTTCATTTAATTAAAGAAATTTGTCATACATTTATTCCTAAAAAATTTTCAATTCATTATTCTGTAGATAATATAAATTCAAAACCTTTAAAAGAAATGTATTTGCCTATTTCTTGTTCACAAGAATATCGAACTATTGGATTTTTATTAAAAATACAAGAAGAACAAAATAATTTATATTTAAATTTTTATGAAATTTTTGTAGAAAATGATGATTTTTTTTTGGAAAAATTAAAATTAATAGATAAAGTTAGAATTTTATCTTTAGTTGATGAGGATTGTGTTTTTTTAAAACATTTAAGTATCGGTAGTGTTTTAAAGAGAAAAAAATTACCTTTTTATAATAATTTTTTGTTCGGAGCCGTAAAAAAAGATAATAATTAAATTATTTTTTTGAAATATAATTTCAATTTTATTTATTGGATCAATTATATATAAAAGAATTTTTATATATAATTTTTATTTTATTTTTTGTTTTTTTATCGAATAATTACAAAATATTTTTTTTAATTTATATAAATTAAATAGTTAGAATAATTATAATTGGTGGTATAAAATATGAATGTATTTCAAAATATCGAGAGTGATACAATTAACGAAAATCAATTTCTTGTTATGATAGAAATCCCTCAAGGAAGTAAAAAAAAATATGAAATAGATAAAAAAACAGGTTTATTAATGTTAGATCGTTTTTTAACAACATCTTTTCGTTATCCAGCTAATTATGGTTTCATTCCTTTAACTTATTGTGATGATAAAGATCCTTTAGATGTTTTTGTATTATCACAAGAAATTTTAGATCCTATGATTTTAGTAAAATGTAGACCTATAGGAGTTATAAAAATGATCGATAATGGAGAATTAGATGAAAAAATAATCGCCGTTATTAAAAATGATGTTTCTATGATGTCTTATAAAACAGTCAAAGATCTTCCAACATCTTTAATATCTGAAATAAAACATTTTTTAATGCATTATAAAGATTTAGAAAATAAAAAAGTTTTGATTGAAAAAATAGAAGGTTCTGAAGCAGCTTTTTCTGCTATTAAAAAAGCATTATTTAAATATAAAGAATTACAAAAAAAATAAAATGAAATTTTATTTTATATAATTAATTTTTTATTTTTTCTATAATAATAAGAATAATTTTTAACATTATATAATGTTTTATTTAAAATAAAAAAGTTAAAAATATTTATTATTTTTAAGAAAAGTGGTTCTCCAATAATATGACAAAAGTAATTATTAATTCTAAAAAAGTTTTTCATGATTTTTTTTTAGAAAAAAAATATTTAGCAGGTATTCAATTGCTAGGTAATGAAGTTAAATCTATTCGTTTAGGAAAAGTTAATTTAGATAATGCTTATGTTCATTTTGAAGGAACAGAAATTTTTGTTTTTAATATGTTTATTGATAAATATAATTCTTCTAATTTTGTTGATTATAAAGAACAAAGAAAAAGGAAACTTTTGTTAAATAAAAATGAAATTCTTCAAATTAAGAATAAAATTCAACAAAAAGGTTTAGCTGTTGTGCCTGTTAAAATTGTTTCTGTTCGCCGATTACTAAAGTTAGAGATTTATTTAGCTCGAGGTAAAAAAAAATATGATAAAAGATTATCTTTAAAACAAAAAGATGATGAATTAAGAGTTCATAAAAGTTTAAATTATTGGTAATTTTACATTATTTTTGATAATAAATCAGAATTTGAATTTGATTTATTTTTGATTATTAACAATGTCAATTTGTCTTGAATATTAATAATTTTTGCTAAATAAGATAATTTATACTATAATAATAATAGTATAAATCATATTAATAAATTTTTTTTAATAAAATATACAATAATGTGATATTGTTTTTTATTTTTAAAATAATTTCAAATTATAATTTTTGTTTAATGAATTTTATAAGAATCAAAATATAATTTAATTATTGTTTTATTAATCTTATTCATTTGAATATTTTAAATTTTTCTCTTTTATATTTAAAAGTAAAAATATTCAAATGAATAAGATTAATATGAAAAATTATTTTTAACAAAGTTAAATAATTATAAAAATTATTATAATTTATGAATTTATAGATATTTTAATATTAATATCATAAATTAGTATATATTTTGTTTATTGATTTTATTAAATTTCAATATAGAAAATATGAATATACTTTTCATTTTAGAATAAAAACAAAATATTATTTAATAATAAGAAATTTATTTTTTAAAATATTATTTGTATAAGAAAATTATTTTGTAATGAATAATATTTTTGTTTTTATTAATTTACTATATTATAGAGGAACTTTTAATGATTATTTCATTTGAACATTTAAATTTATTAGAAAAGACTAAAAAAACTTTAGTAGAACTTGGATTTATAAATCCAACGCCGATTCAAAATTTAGTTATACCAGTTATGATTGAAGGTCATGATATTATAGCTCAATCGCAAACTGGAACAGGGAAAACTTTTTCTTTTGGTATTCCTATCATTGAAAAAAACGATTCTAAATTATCTAAAATACAATCTTTAATTTTATGCCCAACAAGAGAATTAGCTTTGCAAGTTTTTAATGAAGTTAAAAAGTTATTAAAATATCATAAAGATATAAGAGCTACAGTAATTTATGGAGGAGAGAGTTATAATAAACAATTTCGTTCTTTAGATGAAAAACCACATATTGTTATTGCTACTCCGGGAAGAATGGTAGATATTTTAAATAGGAACAAAATAGATTTATCTTTTGTTAAAATTTTAACTCTAGATGAAGCTGATGAAATGTTAAAAATGGGATTTCAAGAATCTTTAGAAATTATTTTAAAGAGTATTCCGACAGAAAGACAAACGGTTTTATTTTCAGCAACTATTCCTGATTCGATTAAAAAAATGGCTTCCAAATATCAAAAAAATCCAAGAATATTAAAAGTTGAGAATTCTAATATTGCTGTTGAAGCAATTAAACAATTTTATTTTTTAGTAAATGATTTTGATAAAAATAAACTTTTGGTACGTATTTTAGATCAAAAAAATCCAGATTCAGTTATTATTTTTGGTAATACTAAGAAAGATGTTGACAATATTTTTTCTTATTTGCAAGAAAGAGATTTTTTAGTTGATGTTATTCACGGAGATTTAAAACAAAATCAAAGGCAATATGTTATGAATAATTTCCGTAAAAAAAATATTAAAATTTTGGTAGCTACTGATGTAGCCGCTAGAGGTTTAGATATTTCTGACATTAAAATGGTTATTAATTATGATTTGCCACACGAAAATGAAGTTTATATTCACAGAATTGGTCGTACAGGAAGAGCAGGAAAAGAAGGAATAGCATATAGTTTTATTAGTTATAAAAAAATAAATCAATTAAAAAAATTAGAATATTATTCTCGTCATAAAATGACTTTTTTACGCATTCCTACTGTTGAGGAAGTATATACAGAACAAAATAATTTATTTAAAAATAATATAGTTAGTTGGATTGAAAAATATGATTTAGAAAAATCTAAAGATGATAAAAACAATAATTATTTAACTGAATTGTTATTAACAAAATTTGATTCTAAACAAATTATTAATGGATTATTAGAACATATTATGCCTCATAATAAAAAATATGAAAATATTTCAGAAGTTAAAGTTAGAAATCATTCTTATAATTTAATTAATAATAGATATCCTAATTCTAATAGAGAATCTAATAATAATAGATCTTATAATAAAGATAATTTTAATAAAAAAAATAGAAATTATAATAAAAAATTTATGACTGAATTAATCATTAATTTAGGTAAAGAAGACGGATTGAAACCATCATTATTTTTAAAAATTTTAAATGATAAATTTAATATTTATAGTTATAATGTTGGCAATATTGAACATTTTTCAAATAAAACTGTTTTTGAATTACCTTCGAATTTAGCACAACAGATTAAGATTAAAAAAAATGTCTATTTTGAGAATAAACTTTTACACATTCAACAAAATAACAAGTAATTTTGATATTTAAAAGTGATGTTGAAATAAAATATATTTATTAAAATATCATTTTTTATTTTTAAGAACCAATTATGGTTTAAATAAAATATTATTTTATAATATTAAAATATATAGAATAATTTCAAAGGATAAAATTAATTTATTATGTTGAGTAAATTTGAAATTCAAGATATTTTGGAACAATCTTTATTTGAAGGAGCTGATTTTGCTGAATTATTTTTCGAAGATAGTATAATGCATTTTTTAAAGGTTGTAGACCAAGAATTATTCGAAATCGATATAAAACATATTTTTGGTTTAGGAATTCGTTTGTTAAAAGATACAGAAGAAATTTATATTTATACTAATAAAATGAATTATCATGATATTTTAAATTTAATTAAAACAAATAATTTTAAAAGACTAAAAACACATTCCGCTATTCCTTTAGGTCAAGCAAAAATTTTTAATAATAATATTAAAAAACCTTTTAATAGTTTAAATTTATTAGATAAAGCTAAAAAAATGCTTCATTTATCTCAGATTATGAAAAATCATGATAATAAAATTTTTAAAACTAGTGTTAATTTAGAACAAAATGAACAAAAGGTTTTAATCGCTAATTCTCAAGGACTTTATCAAAATGATTTCCGTCCTTATATTAAATGTAGTTTATTAAGTTTTGCTAAAGATGGAGATAATATCCAAAATTTTAGTGATAGCGTTGGTCTTTCTTTGGGTTTAGAAATTTTTGATATCGTGGATTTCGAAACTTTAGCCACTAAAGTTGCTCAAAAAGCGGTTATTTTATTGTCGGCTGAAGAATTAAAACCACAAATAATGCCTGTAATTATAAATAATGGTGTAGGAGGAGTTATTTTTCACGAGGCTTGTGGGCATTCTTTAGAAGCTACTGCGATTGCTCGTGATTTATCTCCTTTTTGTGGTAAAATTAATCAAAAAATTGCTTCAGAAATAGTAACTGCTTATGATGACGGAACTATAGAAGGATATTGGGGAAAATTAAATTTCGATGACGAAGGTCATAAAACACAAAAAAATTTGCTAATAGAAAAAGGAATTTTAAAAAATTACTTAGTTGATTTTCGAAATAGTCGTAAGATGAATATGCCTTCTACTGGTTCTTCTCGCCGACAATCTTATAAATATTCTCCCACATCTCGAATGAATTCAACTTATATTGATGCTGGCAAAGATAATCCTGAAAAAATTATTAAAGAAACAAAATATGGACTTTATGCTGAATATTTAGGTGGTGGTACAGTTGTTCCTACAACAGGTGAATTTAATTTTATGGTTAAATTAGGATATTTAATTGAAAATGGAGTTCTAACAAAGCCTATTAAAGGAATGATGTTAATTGGCGATGGACAAAGTGTTTTATTGAAAATAGATCGTGTAGCGAATAATTTAGCTTTTAGTCAAGGTTATTGTGGTTCTGTTTCAGGTTATGTTCCTGTTGATTTAGGGCAACCTACTATTAGAGTATCTGAAATGATTATCGGAGGAAGCAAAAAGTAAAATGCAAAATTATATTAATTATAAAAAATGGTTTCAAAAAAGCCTTCAATATAATTTCGATTCTTTAGAAATAATATTCAATGAAAAACAAAGTTTGAACATTACTCTCGAAGATACTAACATTAGCAAACATACTAAAAGCGATTTAATATTGTTTACAATCAAAGGATTATATAAAAATAAAAAAAGTGTTATTTCTTTAGAAAAAATCAATGATAATATGATTGATGATGTTTTACAAATATTGAAAAATAAAACTGAGATTTTAACTTCAAAAGAAAAAGATTTTATTTTTGAAGGTTCATTGGTTTATCCTTCTATTAGACAAGATAATTTTGATTTCACTCAAATTGATTTGAAAGAAAAATATAATTTATTGTTCGCTTTAAAAGAAAAATTATTCGAAAGTTCTTATTTGAAAATAATCGATAGTATTGATTATTATGAAAAAAGTTTTAAGCACCATTTGGTTAATTCCAAGGGGTTAATTTTAGAAGAAAGCGGCAGTTTTGCTGCTATATATGCAACATGTGTTTTTCAAAAAGATAATGATATTACAGAAATTACAAAAGTATTAGCAGTTAAAAAATTTGAAAATTTTGATATTTCAAAATTTGCGAAAGAAATCGTTAATTTAGGTGAAAGAAAAGTAGGAGCTAAGTCATTAATATCTCAAACTTATTCTGTTGTTTTTTCAAATGAAATTTTTGCTGATTTGCTGGAAATTTTTAGTAATATTTTTAACGGAATGAGAGCTTATCGCGGTTTAACTAAATTAAAAGATCAAGAAGGAAAACAAATTGCTTCTACTAAAGTAACTTTAATCGATGATCCTTTATCTGAAGAAGCTTTTTCCCAACATCGATTTGATGATGAAGGAGTAGCATGTTATACTAAGAGTATCGTTGAAAAAGGTTTTTTTAAACAATTTGTTCATAATTTAAAAACAGCTCATATTTTCCAAACAAAACCTACAGGCAATGGTTTTGATGATTCTATATCGATGGGTAATTTTTATTTAAAAAAAGGAGATAAAAGTTTAGAGGAAATTATATCTCCTATTAATAATGGCGTTTATATTGATTATTTAATTGGATTACATGCAGGAGTTAATGACATTAACGGAGATTTTAGTATTCAAGCAGGCGGTTTTAGAATTGAAAAAGGTATAATAACTACTCCTGTAAAATTAATTGTAGTTTCTGGTAATTTTTTAGATATTTTACAAAACATTAAAGCTATAGCTAATGATTTTATATTTCAAACTTCAGGTTTTGGTAGCGCTAGTGTTTATGTAGGAGAATTAAGTATTGCTGGTGAATATTGATTTTTCATTAAAATTATATTAATTTTGTTTTTTTCCTTATGTTAAAATATTATTAGATTTTATATTTATTCTATTCTATTTTTGGAATTTTTGGTTGTATATCGATAAAAAAATTATTTTGATTTTATTTATAAACAATTTATTAACAAATAATAGGTATAGATAATTCAAAAAGTATTTTTTTGAAATAAACGAAAAGGTTTATGAAAAAATAAAAATATGTCTTATATTTCTTTGTATCGTAAATATAGACCTAAAAATTTTCAAGATATGGTCGGCCAAAAAATCATTATTCAAATTTTGCAAAATATTTTGATTAGCAAAAAAATAGGACATTTTTATTTATTTAGTGGTGGACGCGGCGTAGGAAAAACTACTTTAGCAAAAATTTTTGCTAAAGGCGTTAATTGTTTGCAATTCAAAAATCAAGATTGTTGTAATGTTTGTGATGCCTGCAATGCAATTAATCAAAAAAATTGTTTAGATGTTATAGAAATCGATGGTGCTTCTTATAGTGGTGTTGACGACATTAGAGAACTACAAGATATAATTAAATATGCAAATAGTGTTTTAAAATATAAAATTTGTATTATCGATGAAGTTCATGTGTTATCAAGTAATGCTTTTAATGCTTTATTGAAATTATTAGAAGAACCTCCTATGCAGGTCATTTTTATTTTAATCACTAGTGAATTAAATAAAATACCTACAACTATTTCATCAAGATCACAAAAATTTCTTTTTTTACCTCTTTCTCAGCAAGATATTTTGCAACAATTAAAAAAAATCGTTAACAAAGAAAAAATCTGTATTACAGATGAATCTTTAGACAAGATTGCTTTTTATGCTAATCATAGTTTAAGAGATGCTTTAAATTTATTAGATCAAATTAGTTCTTATAAAAAAGATTTGATTGAAGAAGCAGATGTTGAAAATATGTTAGGTATTTTTTCTAATTCAAAAATAAAACAGTTAGTTAAATTATTGAATGATGCAAATATTAAAAAAATAATTTCTTTTTTAGAAGAAAATTTAACTTTGAATATTGATTTAGTTTTATTTGTTGATGATTTTATTGATTATTTACTTACAGAATTTATTAATTTTGCTAAAATTAAAAGAACTGAAGAAAAAAAGATATTTGATTTATTAAATTTTGAAAAAAGAGATAAATTTTTCAAAATTTTATTTGATTTAAAAAAAATATTACTTTTTTCTAATCAAAAAAAAAATATTATTATTTATAATATAATATGTTTATATCAATTAATTTGGGTTTCAGAACAGATATCGCCGAAATTAATAAAAAATTCTAATTTCGATATCGAGATTGATAATCAGAATTTTATTTTAAGAGAAAACGAAATAAAAACAAAAGAAGAAAGTAAAAAAAGTACTTTTCGAGAATCTTTTATTCATGATTTAAAAGAAATTTTATCTAATTCTTGTGAAAAGACAAAAAAAAAATTTGATAAAGCATTTGAAATTAACAAAGAAAAATATGAAAAATCAAATTCTGGTGATTATTTTTTATATAATAAGAGTAAAATATTGATAGTTAGCACTAAAAATAAAGTACTTTTGTCTTGTGACGATAGCGATGTTTATAGAGAATTATTAAAATCGCGTATTAAAGAACAAATTAAATCTCTTTTTAATAAAAAAACAAATTTAATTAAGGATTATTTGGTTATTTTAGAACAAGATTGGAAAGAAAAGTTAGAATTTGTTTACAAGGGTTTTTTACAAAATCAAGATATTGTTCAATTACAAAAAGGAATTGCTAATTTTGTTACTAATTTTTATGAAGAAAATTCACCTTTAAATATAGAACAAGAACAAAATGCTATTATAAAAACAGCTAGGGATTTTTTTGGTTTTGATAAAGTGAAAGTTGTAGATTAAGGAAAAGAATATTAATTAATTTTTTTAATAATAATATAGATATGTTTGATAGATTAAAAAAAATACAAGAAAATATGGAAAAAGCACAAAAAAAATTAGAATCTCAAGAATTTACTTCGCATATAGGCAATATTACAATAGTAATGCAAGGTTCTAAACAAGTAGTAGATGTTCGTATCAAAGATGCAGAAAATATTAAAGATTTAGAATTTCTTCAAGAAAATATTTTATTATCTTTTAATGATGTTTTAAAAAAAATAGATAAAGCTTCGGAGGATTTATTTTTTAAAGTTTCTCAAGAATATGAATAATAATATTATTGGTAATATTTAAATTTTTTACTTTATAATTATTTAATAGTATTTTTTGGTTATGAATTACTATTTTTGGGATTTTGAGTAAAAAAATATCGACAAAGATTTTTTTAAGCAATAAATAAAAAAATTTCTAAAGAGGTTTTAAAAAAATGAAAAAAAAAAATTCTATTCAAAATGATTTAAATATTGTTAATTCTATTTCGATGTTAGAACTTTCTTATCAAATATTAGAAAATAATAGAGATCCTATGTCTATTCATCAATTGATTAAAAAAGTTCTTGAAATGAAAAAAATAGATATTTCTGATGAAAATAAAATAAGTCAATTATATTTAGACATTATTTTAAGTGGTCGTTTTGTTTTTCATGGGAATGATTTGTGGAGTATTAAAAAAAATAATTTATCTTTATGGGATCAAGAATATTTTATTCTAGATACAATAGAAGAAAAATTAATTAATGATGAAGAAATTTTAGATTTTGATGAATTCGTTCTTCGGAACAAGAAAAAAAAAGATAATACCGAAGAAGAAAAAGATGCAAATAATTTTGAACATTTAGATGAAGCCTTAGAAGATAATGAAGAAGATTTGATTGATGAAGACGAATATTAATATTTATTTTTCAATAAGACTTTTTTTGTTATATAATAAAATTGTAAAAGATAATTTAGTTTCATTATGTTTTTAGGATTTTATAATTATACCACATATTTAACTTATTGTAATGCTATTAGTGCTTGTTTGGGCATTTTTTTATTAGTTTCTTCTTTGATAAAATTACCACCACAAATTTCTTATTATATTGCTTCTATTTTTTTGCTTTTATCAGGAATTTTTGATATGTTTGACGGTTTTGTAAGTCGATGTAAAAAAAGTCGTTCTGAAGAAGAAAAAAAAAATGGTATTCAAATTGATTCTTTAGCTGATTTATTAAGTTTCGGAATTTTACCTATTTTAATTATTCAAAGTTTTTTTTTGGACAAATATCTTTCTTTTATTGAAAATAAAATTGCTAATGTATTATTCATAATTATAACAAGTGTTATTTATATTTTAGCTGTTTTGATTCGATTATCTTATTTTAATATAATAGCTGAAAAAAAAAATAATTGTACTAAAAACAAATATTATATCGGTGTCCCAGTAACTGTTGCTTCATTTGTTTTTCCTTTTTTGATTTTATCGCATCAAATTTTAGAAAAAAGTTTAGGTGAATCTTTTTTAAAAAAAGGTTTCTTTTTTTATTTTTATTTATTTTTTTTGATTATTTTTGCTGTTTTATTTGTTTGTAAGAAAATAGTTTTTAAAAAACCTAAAAATATAATTTATTTTGCTATGATTTTATTTATTTTTTTTATATTAATTATTTTTTTTATTTTTAATTTAAATTATTATTCATTGAAATAATTTTAAATTGATTTTAAAAGTTCAAAATTAAAGGGATTAATTTTTTATGAACAAAAAGCAATTAAATAATAAAAATACTGATATAAACAATAATAGTTCTAATGAAGAAATAAATTTATTACAAAAATTTTTTTATTCTAATTTAGAAAAAAATTTTTTTAAAAGACTTTTGATAAAAATTTTTGTTTCTCGTTTTTTTTCTTTTTTTATTAGTTTATATTTAAAATCTTTTATTTCGAAAATACATATTAAGAAAACCATAAAGAAAAATAATATCAATTTAGAACTTTTAGAAAAAAAATCTTTTTGTTCATATAATGATTTTTTTGTTCGTAAATATAAAAAAATCTTTTTTGCCAAAGAACCACATTTTTTTATTAGTCCTAGCGAAGGAGAGATAAGTATTTATTCTATTTCGGAAAATAGTTTTTTTTTAATTAAAGGAACGAGATATCATTTAAGTGATCTTTTGAAGGATGAAAAACTATCTTCAGAATATAATAATGGTTTTGCAGTTGTTTTAAGATTAAAACCTTATAATTATCATCGATATATTTTTATTGATGATGGATTTGTAACGAAAAATGTTAAAATTAAAGGAAAATTACACACTGTGCACCCTATTGTTTTTAAATATTTTAATGTTTTTAAAGAAAATAATCGTGAATATAGTATTTTAGAAACAAAAAATTTTAAAAAAATTGTTCAAATCGAGATAGGCGCATTATTAGTTGGCAAAATTCATAATCATTCGATTTTAAATTTTCGAAAAGGTCAAGAAAAAGGGTTTTTTTCATTTGGAGGTTCAATGATTGTTTTATTGATTAAATTTGGTTTAGTAGATTTTAATAAAAAAATTTTGATCAATACTCAAAATAAACTAGAGACAAGTTTTCTTTTGGGTCAGAGTATAGGCGTTAAAAAAAATTTTTAAATTTAAAAAGGAATAAGGCAAATAACAAGATTAAATGAAGAATTTTTTGAATAATAAAAAATTTATTTTTGTTACAGGAGGAGTGATTTCTGGTTTAGGAAAAGGAATTGTTACGGCATCTATAGGACAAATTTTAAAACAACGCGGTTTAAAAGTTTTTGTTCAAAAATTTGATCCTTATATTAATATTGATTGCGGTACTATGAATCCTGTACAACACGGAGAAGTTTTTGTTACTGATGATGGCGGAGAAATTGATTTGGATATAGGACATTATGAAAGATTTTTAGACGAAAATTTATCTCGATTTTCAAACGTGACAACAGGACAAATTTATCAAACTGTTATTAATCAAGAAAGAGAAGGCCTTTTTTTAGGCAAAACTATTCAAGTTATTCCGCATATTACAGATGAAATTAAAAAAAGAATTTTAAAACCTATTGAAAATTCAAATTATGATATAGTTATTATCGAAATTGGTGGTACTGTAGGCGATATTGAATCTTTACCTTTTTTGGAATCTATTCGACAAATTCGTTATGATTTAGGATTTCATAATACTATTTTTATACATAATACTTTAGTTCCTTATTTAAAGACTTCTAATGAAATTAAAACAAAACCTACACAACATAGCATTAAAGAATTAAGGTCTTTGGGTATTCAACCTCAAATTTTAATTTTACGTAGCGAAAAAAATATTTCACAAGAATTAAAACAAAAAATTTCTATTTTATGCGATGTTAAAGCAAATTCTATTTTTGAAAATATCGATGTTGATACTTTATATAAAGTTATTTTAAATTTACACCAACAAAAAATAGATGATTTTATTTTAAATTATTTTCAAATAAATAATTTACCAAAATTTAATATTCTTCCTTGGGAAAATTTAATCAATAAAATGGAAATTTTAAAATACTCAATTACTATTGGTTTGATAGGAAAATATGTTTCTATGCATGATTCTTATTTATCTATTGCTGAATCTTTAAAGCATGCAGCTTATTTTCATAATATTAAAGTAGATATTTGTTGGATTGATTCCGAAAATATTAATGAGGAGAATATTACGGAATATCTTCAAAATTGTGATGGAATTTTGATACCTGGTGGTTTTGGTATTAGAGGCATTGAAGGAAAAATAATAGCTATTAAATATGCTCGTATGAATAATATCCCTTTTTTTGGCATTTGTTTAGGGATGCAATTAGCTGTTATTGAATATGCAAAAAATGTTTTAAACATGAAAGAAGCTAATTCGACAGAAATTGATTCTACAACTATTACTCCTATTATAACTAAAAAAAATCAAAATAACAAAATGGGTGGTACTTTAAGATTAGGTCTTTATTCTTGTTACTTAAAAAGAGATAGTAAAAGTTATCGAATTTTTCAAAAAGATATTATTCACGAAAGACATCGACATCGTTATGAAATGAATCCTTTTTATATACCTATTTTGGAAAAAGATAATAATTTTATAGTTTCTGGTGTAAATCAAGAAGAAAAATTACCCGAAATTATAGAATTAAAGAATCATATTTGGTTTATAGGAGTCCAATTTCATCCTGAATTTTTATCTAGACCTTTTCGGCCACATCCTTTGTTTTTAGATTTTGTTTATACTTCTTTGCAGTTTAATATGAAAAAGAATAAAAAAAAAAATATTCCAAATTTTGATATTTGAATATTTTTTTTTTAATTATAATAATTAATTATCTTTTAAATTTAAAGATTTAAATCTTGTTTAACTAAATCTAACAAACTATTTATATCATCTTGTGAAATTTTTTTATATGCATTTCGAAAATCTACGGTAGCGAATGGATTTGTTTTTGCTTTTGCTTCTGCTTGTGATATTTCATTTTCTACAGTTGTTAGTTTTGTTTGAGTTGTTTCTTGAAGTTGTTTTTTGATTTTGTTTATTTTCTCAAATTGATCTCTTAAAGGTTGTACTAGTGTTTTTGCTTTGTCATTAGTGTCAACATTTATTTTTGTATCATCCGTTTCAACTTTGAAACTTGTTCTTATAGTATTATAAGAATCTTTAGTTAATTTTGCTGAAAAAGGCCAAAATTTTAACCAAGCAGCAAACGCAATATATACTACAATTACAGCAGCAAATATGGAAACACCTACAATAACTTTACCCTTTTGGGTTTCTAAGAATTTTTCATTTGCCATAATAATTTATCTCATCTCCTTTTAAAATTTATAATTTAATTAATTAAATTAATCAAATTATTTATTAAATCTTTCTTACGAAAAAGATTTAATACTGTTATTTTAACATATAAAAATAAAGAAATCTACAAAAGATACTTTTATCTTATTTTTTTAAAAATTTCGTGTAATATTTTATCTGCTTTATCATCTTTTTCTATTTTAGAATTATTTTTTTTTTGATTCAAAATACGTTCTATATAAGTTATAGAATAATTATTTTTAAAAGAAGCTTGTTTAATTGTTTCTATTATATCTTCGTGTAAATATTTTTTTTCTTTATACCAACTTTTTACAATTTCATATTCATACGGGAGTAATAATTTTTCTTTTAATTTTTCAAGATTTTCTATAGTTTCTGAAATTAGATGATTTTTTTTGTTTTGGTTTTTTTTGTGTTCTTTTTTTAGATAAATTTGTTCTATTTTTTTAAAAACTCCATCTAAATCAAAAATTTCTATAATTTTATCATCTTTTTTTTTTTGTGATAAAGAAAAAAATTTTTTTTTAATTAATTTTTCTAAAATAAATTCTGTTTCGTTTTTAGAAAAATTAGTTTCTTCTGCTAATTCTAAAGAAGAAAAAATTTTTTTTTTATAATTTTTAAATAAAAAAAGCAGAATGATTAATTCGGTTATTTCTAAATTTAAATTTTTGTATTCTTTGATTAAAATTTGTTCAATATTTAAAATATTTTCTTCATAAAGTTTTTTAATCATTAATTTATTGTTCCTTTCGGAGAAGTTATTTTTTCTAAAGCTTCTTTAGCGGCTTTTTGTTCTGCTGCTTTTTTAGTTTTCCCTTTCCCTTTCCCTAAAGGTCTATTTTCTAACCAAACTTCAATGATAAATTCTTTTTCATGCGCTAAACCTTTTTCAGAAACAATTTTATAAAAAATGTTTTTCCTCTCCGTTTGTATTAATTCTTGTAATTGGGTTTTAAAATCTTGAATATTAGTAATTTTTTTTAGACAAGGTAAAACTATATAATGAAATGTTTTTTGAGTTTGATAAAAACCTAAATCTAAATAAATAGCTGCAAATAAAGCTTCGAAAGCATCAGCTATAATAGAATAATTCTTAATATATCTTTTTTTTTCTCCTTTACCTAATAAAATATAATTAGATAATTCAATTTCTTTCGCGTAAATAATTAAAGAATCAACACAAACCGCTTGTGCTCTTTTTTTTGTCATAACGCCTTCTTGACTTTTGTCTTTGGTATATAAATAGGATGCCATTAAGAAATTAATAATTGAATCACCTAAAAATTCTAATCTTTCATTATTATATTTTTTGGAATTATTTTCGTTTGAGTAAGAACTATGTGTTAAAGCGTTTACATATAAGGCGATATTTTTAGGTTTGACTTTTAATCTTTGAAAAAGTTTTTTTAAAAACATAATTGATTATTTATTTTCTGTTATAAGGTGTTTTTCAATTTTTTTAAGAAAATTTTGTTGAATTAAAATTTTAGCTTGTTTAATAGCGTTATAAAAAGCATAAGAATTTGAATTTCCATGTGCTTTAATAACTATTTTATTTAAACCTAATAACATAGCTCCTCCTATTTCTTTATTATCTAATTTTTTTTTGATTTTTTGTAATTCTTTGGAAAATAATATTTTACTAATTATTTTTTTCAAATAATTTTTTGTCAAAATTTTTTTGATAGCTTGAAAAGTTATTGTTAAAGCTCCTTCATAACTTTTCAGAACTATATTAGATGTAAAACCATCACTTAATAAAATATCAGCTTCGGTATTTAATATATTTTGAGGTTCTTCATTTCCTTTGAATAAAATAAAATTATTTTTTTCTAGCAAATGAAATGCATTTTTTTCAAAAGTTCTACCTTTTGTTTTTTCTGATCCAATATTTAATAATTTTACTATAGGTTTTTTAATTTTTAATAATTCTTGAGCCATTATTGAAGCACAAATAGCAAAATTTACTAAATGTTCTGGTTTTAAATCAGTATTTCCGCCAGCGTCTAATAAAATTTTTTGTTTATTATCTAAATTAGAAAAAATTGGCGCTAAAGCAATTCGCGATATTCCTTTTAAAGTTTTTATGATCAAAAAACTAGCTAATATTAAAGCTTGAGTGGGTCCAGCTGAGACTACACCATCTGCTTCCTCAATTTGAGCCGCTCGAAGAGCTAAAAACATAGAATGTTGTTGGTTATCTCTTAATTCTTCTCTGATGTGTTTAATTCCTGCTTCTAGAAAAAACGGAGTATGTACAATAGTTATTTTGTTTTGGATTTTTTTCAAGATTTTATTATTTATCTTTGTTTTTTTTTGAATTATTTCTTCGATAAGATATTTATCTCCATATAAATAAATGTATAATGAAGAATCTTCAGTTAAAGCTTTTATAACTCCTTCTATAACAATATAAGGAGCAAAATCTCCTCCCATTGCATCTATAGCTAATTTGATCATTAATTTTTGTACTCCTTTTTTAATATAATATTTTTTTGCAAATTCAAAAATTCTTTTTTAATTCCATCGATAATATTAAAATCCCTTAATATATCTAAAAAATGATATTTAAAAAAACCACTTTGTTCTTTTCCTAAAAAATCTCCTGGTCCCCTATGTTTTAAATCGAATATACTTAATTTAAAACCATCATTTTCTTTTTCTAAAATATTTAAACGTTCGCTATTTTTTTTAGTAACTAAAAAACAAAAATTTTTTTTTTGATTGCGTCCTACTCTACCTCTTAGTTGATGTAGTTGGCTCAAACCAAAATATTCAGCTCCTAAAATAATGATTGTAGTAGCATTGGATATATCAATCCCTACTTCGATAATAGAAGTTGTTAACAAAATTCCTTTGTCATCGTTGATGAAATTATTCATTATTTGTTCTTGTTCTTTAGATTTTTTTTTACCATGCAAAACATAAACATTTTTTATTTGATTTTTTTCTAAAAAAGGAATAATTTTTTGAATATTAAAATATTTTTTATTATCTTGAATAGCTGGAACAACAATGTAAGTTTGTTCATTACGAGCTTGATTTTGTTTTAATATTTTTATTATTTCTGGAAAAGAACATTTTTGGGTGATGATATTTTTTTTATCATAAGGTTTTTCTTTTAAAGAAGAAATAGATAAAAAGTTAAAATAAATAGATGCTAAAGTTCGTGGTATTGGCGTAGCTGTTAAGTATAATACATCTGCTTTGAAGTTTTTGTTAATTGTTTTTTGTTTAATTTCAGTTCCGAATTTGTGAATTTCATCTATAATAATAAGTCCGATTTTATAATAATCAATATTAGCTAAAAAATGAGTTCCGAAAATAATTTCAAAATGATTATTTTTAATGTTATCGATTAATAATTTTTTCTTTGTACTTTTAGAAGTTAATAAAATTGTTTTAATATTAGGAAAAAGTTTTTTAAAATTAAAATAATGTTGTTTTGCTAAAATTTCTGTAGGAGACATCATTATAACTTGTTTTTTTGCAAAAATAATACCTAAAGCAGCAAGAAAAGCTATAATTGTTTTGCCTGATCCAACATCTCCTTGGATTAATCTTTGAATAGGTGTTTGTTTTTGAAAATCTCTATAAACATCATTTAATATTTGTTTTTGATTTTGTGTTAATTGAAAAGGAATTTGTTTGATTATTTTCTTTAATTGATGAATATCTAATCTGATAATTTCTTTAGTTGGTAATTCTTGTTGTTCTTTGTGCCATTTTGAAATTATTTTATAAGCTTCTTCGTATTTAAATCTTAAAAAAGATTGTTGAAGTTTTTTTTGATTCAAAGGTAGATGTAAATTTTGTAAAGCTTCTTTACGACTTAATAAATTGTATTTTTTTAAAAAATAACTATTTAAATTTTCTTTGATTTTGAGTTGTGGATGTTGAAAAATTTGTTTTAAAAGAAATGTAACAGCTTTATCAGATATATTTTTGTATTTATATATCGCCTTAATATGGTTTTTAATACTTACGTTAAAAGAAATAAAAGAAATTGTTAATAAATTTTTAAATAAATTATATTTCCCTTTCACAAAAATTTTTTTATTTAGTGTTAAAAATTTAGAAAAAAAAAATTTCTAAAAAGAAGTACGTTAATAATATTATTGTTGCTATCGAGTAATTTAAAATAGATTTTTATAATTTTATAGTCTGTTTTTTTATTTTTTGGAATACGTGGATTATCAATAATAGTGCCATATAAATTAACTTCTGCTTGATTTTTAGCTTTAGTGATGTCGGATAAAATAAAGTTTTCATATTTCTTAGGTTTGGTTAAGATTAATTGTTTAATATTATGAATATTATTTTGTTCTAATTTTGTTTTTAAAGGAGATTTTAAAAAAATTTCTTTTAAGTTCATATCCATTTTAATTTTTAAATTTGCCTTTTTGGAAAATATATATTAAGTTTATAATTAATCATCTTTAATTTCTAATTTTTACTTAGAATATTTAATATTTGTTTTTCGTAATAAAAAAATAAATTAAATTAATATTAATTTTCTCAATTAATTTATCGAAAATTTTATTTAAAAAATTAGTTTGTTAAAATTAATATTAATTTTTTCTTATTTGTACATTATATATAATGTAATCTCGATTAATTCAAGAGTAAATAAAAATAAAGGAAAAATTCGATTAAAAATTAATCAAAAAAAGATAATAAATATATTATTTATCCTAAATTATTATTTATTTTAAATAAAAAATAAATAAAATCAGAATATATTGCATATTAATTGAATTATATTGAAAATAAAATATTTTTTTCTTATTTGAGAATATTTTTGAATTCATATGATAAAAAACAAGATACATTTTATTTGTTTATCACATATATTAGTATATAATAAGAAAACATAAAATTCAAAAAAATATCTAAACATTATTATTGTATGCTTGTAGGCGCTCAAATCTTCTTCGCGATAATAGATGATATTTAGACTTTTTTATAGTTTGTTTTGATGGGATTTCCGTATTTATCTATTTTTTTCGGGTCTAATTGGTATATTTGCGCTCCGACCACCTCTTATAATTCGTTGATTTTTGTCATTTTTCATTTTTTGTTTCTCCTTTGGGTTTTTGTTTTGGTATAAAAAAAGACCTTCAAATCGAAGGTACTAAGATTAATTATTTAAATTTAGTTAATTATTTTAAAGATTATTTTTTTTAAATTTAATAAAATTTTCAAATCTTTGAATATTATAACAATGTTCTATATTTTCTAACGCTGTTCTTAGGGGATCGCTTATACTTTTCAACCCTATTCCATCAATAATATAAATAAATTCTTTGTCTTTAAATTGTTTAATTGTTTTATTTAAATCTACGAAACGAGATAATTCACTATTTATTTTAGAACCAGCAACATTAAAAAAACTACATTCTAATAAAAAAATAGTTTTTTGTATTTTAAAAACAAAATCTATTTTTTTAGTTTCTTTCAATTCGGCATTTGAAAAAATTTCTTTTAATGTTACTTCAGTTTTAAATTCAATATTATTTTTTTTTAATATTTCAGCTATAATAAACATCATCATTTTGCCAGTTTTATTTTTGTTCATATTCGGATTTAAACCGATTTTTACACCTAATAACAAAGATTCTATATTATTAAGCATTGGATTTAAAAAAATGTTTTGTAATAAACCAGATTCTTCAACAAAATTGAAAATAGATGTTAAACAAGTAAAATCAATTTTAATTTCTTGATTTTCCTTATTTAAAAAGATTAATTGTTCTTGTTGTGAATGTTTTTTTGCAATTAAAAAAGGTAAAATGCAAAAACATTCAGTTGTTTTATTTTTAAATAAATAATCAATTTTACTTTTAAACTCAGTTAATGAAGAAGAAAATAAAGTATTTAATTCTTTTATTTCAACATTATATGTTGTTAAAAAAGTATTAATTTTATTCCAATCAACATAAGAATTTAAATTATAAGTAGTAGTTCGTAATTCTTTTTTAAAACTTAAATAATTTAATTCTAAAAGCTGATTTGTCGTAATTGGATAATTAGTAATAATTGTTTCATAATTATTATTTTTTCGTTTTGAAGCATTAGAATTAATAAAACGCGAAACAGAAATTCTATTTAAATAGAATTCAGAATATAATTCATTAATATAAGGTGTATCGTGATTTGTTAAAATCCATTTAACTCCTCTATTATGTGCTTTTTGTAAAGTTTCAAATAATCGTCTTTGCCCTTCTTTACCAAAAGGTGTAATAGTATAAGCATCAAAAGAATTTTTATCCGAATCATAAGGTGGATCAACAAAAAGAAAATCATCTTTTTGCGCTCGATCGATTATTGTTTGATAATCATCGCAAAAAAATTCAATATTTGAGTGTTTTTTAAAGTACAAAATAATTTTCTTAATGTTTTCAACATCAATTAAAGATGATAAAGAAAGATTTATTTTTTTATTAAAAGGAACGTTAAATTCATTTTTTCTATTAACACGATAGATACCATTGAAACAAGTTTTATTTAAAAAAACAAAAAGAGCGGTTTTTCTAATATTTGCGACAGATTGATTATATTCATCTCTAATTTTCCAATAAAAAGATTCACCATTTTTTTTGAGTTGTTCATTTAATTCATTCAATATTTTAATAATTTTTTGTGAATGTTGTATTAAATTTCGCCATGCTAAAATCAAATCTGAATTAATATCATTAAGAATCGCTTTATTAGGTTGTAAATGCAAAAAAAAAGAGCCACCTCCTAAAAACGGTTCATAATAAGTATTAAATTTCGATGGAATAACTATATCTAAAAAAGGCAATAATTGAGTTTTTCCACCAACCCATTTAATAAAAGGCTTTAACTTTGTTTTCTGCATTTTTTTAATTACCTTACATTTATCGAACTTATTATAACACAAATCAAATTTTGTAACAAGTTTTTTTAATTCTTTCTCGTTTGTTTTTCCTTTGGTTTTTTTTGGTTTTGGTATAAAAAAAAGACTCTAGAGGCGGCTCTATTTCAACTATAATGGTATTTTTTCGTTACCATTATTTTTGTTTTAAAACAAAAGAACATTAGCATTATAGTTTTTAAATTATGAAAACATTTTTTTATTCCCTCATAAAGAAGGAGATATTTACAATAAACAAAATAAAAACAAAATAAACCAAAAAAAATCAATTAAAAAAAGGCGCCCACAAATTATGGAAAACCAAAAAAAACCGTTTAAAATGATATTTTTTTAGTGCTTTTTTTCAATGTTTGCTATTATTCTCGCATTCCGTGTAAATTATAAAATCGACAAAACGGGAAAAGCACAGCATGCGCGAATTAGTCGCGAAAACATATAGCATCATTCGCGATTTTCAAGGAAACGCAATAAGACAAACAGAAAGAAAATTCGAAGGAGAAAATAATTTTATCACGGGACAAACACTCTTCGAAGAATTAAAACCGATTCTCAAAGAATGGTTTTATGTTTAAATTCAAAAGAGTAAAATCATGGAAAACCAAATGACAAAACTAGAAAAAAATCGCTAAATTAAACAAACAATTTGATATTTTCAAAAAAATATATTATAATGTTGATAATCAAAAAAAAGAGTTCATTATGGAAAATAAAAATAATCAAATTAATGTTTTTGATGTTTCACAATTTTTTGTAAAAAAAAGATAAAAGTATCAACAAAACAAAAATTCAAAAATTACTTTATTATGCGCAAGGTTATTATTTAGCTAAATATAACAAAGTTTTATTTCAAGAATCAATCGAAGCATGGTCTTATGGCCCTGTCATTCCTGCTGTTTATGCAGAAACTTTAAAACAAGAATTTCAAAAACAAAATTTTCTATTATCTTTTGATTTTAGTTCTAAAATGACTCATTTACCTTTTAATAAAGAACAACAAGAAATTTTATACCAAGTTTTTAATGTTTTTGGCCATATGAATGCTTCGCAACTTAGCGAACAAACTCATAATGAATTCCCATGGAAAAACACTTATGATCCACATAAATTATTTTCAAAATGCATAATTTCGCCAACTGTTTTATACAAATTTTTTAAAAGTAAAAAAAACAATATATAATATTTGGTTTTGATAAAAAAGCGGAAATATTTCGAAATAATTCAGTTTTTAGATCAAATTATGACAAATTTTGAAAGTGATGGACATTTATTGAAAGTTTTCTATGAAACTAAATTTTCTGAAGATTTTATTAATTCTTATATTTCAGATAATTTTAAAAACATTGGTAAAAAAGTTAATAGAGAATCTATAAAAGGTCATGGTAAGGTTGATGTTCTAATTTATTTAGAAGAAAATTCAGAATATATTATTGAAACTAAGAATTATTATAATCAACAAGATTTAGAATTTGTTTTTAAACAAGTGTTACATAGAATTCATCATCGTTTTCTTTACGCTTCAATTGTTTTGTTAGTGAATGGATTTCAAAAAAATAGATTTAAACAAATTTTAGAAAATATTAATAAATGGATTGATTTAAAAAATGGTAAAAAAACAAAATCAAAAAAAAATTCAATGATAATTTTTTTATGGTTAAAATACCAAACCCTGATACTGGTTATGACATTTTACTTAATATTGCTTGTTATCATTTAGAATTCAATATCAATCATTCTAAAAAAAATCATGAAATTAACGATACACAAGTTAAAGAAATTCAAAATCAAAGTCGTAAATTTATAGAATCACTTAATAAAATAAATAGTTTGGATTCAAAACAAATAGAAGTATATGTTAATGATTTGAAAAAAGAATTTGTTGAAATTATACTTTCTTGTTTTGAATATAATGAATATTTTTTAAAACCTAAAAAAAATAATAATTAAAATTTTATTAAGTTGTTTTTTCATTTAATAAAAAAATAATTTTTTTTTATTTAATTTATTTTTTTTAAATTAAACAACTTAGTTATTGTTTTTAAAAAAATATACAAAAAAAATTATAAGTCTATTTAAACCCAATTCAAATAATTAAAATAAAAAATCTTAAAACGATCCTTCAATTTTAAGATCTTTTTTTATACCAAAATTTCAACTTAAAGGAGAAAAAAATGAAAATAGAAAAAGAAAAAGATTCAATCAAAAAAATTTTCTACCGAAGTGACGGTGTGATGATCGATTATATCAAAGAATACAACAAAAAAGGCGGCTTAATCAAAGAAATTTTCTACCGCCGAGATTGTGATTCGGTCGATTACATCATTAAATACAGCACTGCTGGTAAAGAAAAAGACATATTTAACCCGCGAGGACAGTTAATTAAAAGTATATATTACAAAGAAGATGGCCAAACCGAATATTTAATCCACGAGTACAACCCTGAAACTGGAAATAAAATCAAAAGTACTCGTTTTTTTTGGGAAGGCAAACCAATTAACGATACCATGGAATATAGTCAAATTGGCGAAAAAAAAGTTAAAGAAATTCAGCGCGACCAAAATGGAAATAAAATCAAAGAAATTTATTATTATTTTGATGGCCAACCGATTGAGCAGATTATTGAATACAACCCCCACACTGGAAAGGCAATTAAAGATACTTATTACGATCGCGATGGCCAAACTGTTTTTATGGTCAAAGAGTATGATCCAAACAACGGGGAATTAATTAAATATACTCATTATCGCGCCGACGGCACAACTTATTAAAATAAAAAAAAGAAATGCGATAGCAAAATGAAAAACAAAATTGACGCGTTAAAAACAAAATTAACCGAATTAAAATGCGAAAATATTCAAATTATTCAAGACGTCGAAACTAAAATTAATTTCTTTAATTTTAGTTTCGAAGGATTATACTAGATATTCACAATTTTTGAAAATTGAATTTCATCCAAATGCTAATTTAAAGCGAATTCAATGTTTTTGTTGTAGACATTTGCAAAGTTAATGATTGTGAACCATCGAAACGAAACCGTTAGAAAGACAATTTTTTTCCAAAAAAGAACTTTTTAGAAATCAAATTAATTCATTAATTACTTACATTTTAACATGAAAAAATAAATTGTCAACAAAATAGAAGATTTTATTTTTTTTTTTTCGAACAAATATAGAGAAAATAATTTTTATTTATCAATAAATATTTTGAAAAAATATTTAATATTTTTAAAAATTTATATAAAAAATTAAAATTTTTGATTTTTAGTTAATGATTTAAAAAATAAAAAAATTATTTAATTACTAAAATTATTTAATAATCAATATTTCATTATTTTTAAGATTTTTTTATATTATATTTAATATAAATATTATAGAATATTAAATATAATAAAATTTTTCTATTTACTTATTAAATTTAAAATAAATTTAAAATTTATGATTAATCATAGTATGAATTATTTTTTGATTTGGTTTATTCATTTGATTTGTATATTTATGAATTTGATCTTAATCGATTTGATTAAAGAAAATTTATTGAATATTTTTTAATTAAATAACTAATTTAATTATCATAAATATGATATTTAAATAAAAATTTTACAATTTTTATTTTATTATTTTGTATTTTTTTAATATTTTTTATTTTCTCTTATTATTTATATTTTCATTCAAAAATTAATTGAGGTTATGGATATAATGTATTTCGAACAAATTAAAAAAATAATATCAGAACAATTATCTCTTTCAGATACAGAAAATAAAATTTTTTTAGAAACTAATTTAAGAGAAGATTTAAATTTAGATTCTTTTGATGCTGTACAATTAGTTATAAAATTAGAACATTTTTTTGATTTAAAAATTAGTGATGAAATTATGATGCAATTCAAAACAGTTCAAGATATTGTAAATTATATCAAAAATAATAAATTATCAGTTAATCCTAATTAATAATTATTGTATTTTAAATTTTAATAAAAAATTTAAATGAATTTATTCAAATATAAACATATATAAACGAAATATTCGAAAGTTAAATAATTTTAATTATATAAAAAGAAATAATTTTAATTTTTTGTAAATGATATTTTTAAAGAATATTATATTAAATTTTATATAAAAACAATTTTTTTTAAATATAAATATGGAGATTGATTTTATTTCAAAAATATTTTTCAGAAGGATTTTATCAGATTATGTTATGTTATGATTTTAAAAAAATAGAATTAAAATGGCAATCTTATTGGGAAACTAATAAAAAATTTAAAACCAGTGATGATTTTTCTAAAAAAAAGTTTTATTGTTTAGATATGTTCCCTTATCCTTCCTCGGAAGGTTTACATGTGGGTCATATTGAAGGTTATACTGCTAGTGATATTATAAGTAGATTCAAAAGAATGCAAGGTTATAATGTTTTGCATCCTTTTGGTTGGGATTCTTTTGGATTACCCGCAGAACAATATGCTTTACAAACAGGAAATAATCCTAATAGTTTTGTCCAAAAAAATATCGCCAAATTTAAACAACAAATCAAAAAATTAGGTAAAAGTATTGATTGGGAAAAAGAATTATCTACTTCTAAACCTTATTTTTATAAATGGACTCAATGGATTTTTAAAAAACTTTATGAAAAAAAATTAGCTTTTTTGACATATTCTGAAGTTAATTTTTGCGAAGCATTAGGAACAGTTTTAGCCAATGAAGAAGTTATTTCTATTGAGGGAGGACTTGTTTCCGAAAGAGGACATTATCCTGTTGTTAAAAAAAAAATGAAACAATGGATTTTGAAAATTACATCTTACATTGAACAACTTTTAGAAGATTTAGATTTATTAGATTGGCCATCTCAAATAAAAGATGTTCAAAAGAATTGGATAGGAAAAAAAGAAGGTTTTATATTTAATTTTTTTTTAGAAAATACAAAATCGAAAAGTTTGTTAATTTTTACAACTAAACCTAATACTATTTTTGGGGTAAACTCTTTAATTTTAGCTCCAGAACATTATTTGGTAAAAGAACTTACACTCGAAACAAATTCAAAAGAAGTAGAAGAATATATTAAACGAATAAATCAAAAAACTAATTTAGAACGTATTATAAATAAGGAAAAAAAAGGTGTTTTTACTGGAAGTTATGCGATACATCCATTTAGTTCTAAAAAAATTCCTATATGGATTGCTGATTATGTTTCTCCTTATTATGGAACAGGAGCTATTATGTCTGTTCCTTTTTGTAATGAAAAAGATTTTCTTTTTTCATCAAATTATAATTTAAAAATCATTCCTATTTTGAAATTACCTTTTTTGAAAGAAAAAAAAAAAAATATTCTTTCAGAAATTCAAAATAATGAATCATTATTAAGCGAAAATAATGAAAATTTTGTTTTTATTAATAGTTGTTTTTTAGATGGTTTAAATAATAAAGAAGCTCATGAAAAAATTACTCAATTATCTAAAGATAAAAAGATAGGATATAATCATAATACTTATCAAATACATGATTGGGTTTTTTCTCGTCAACGATATTGGGGGGAACCTTTTCCTGTTTATTTTGATGAAAATAATAATATTTTTTTAGAAAAAGATGAAAATTTACCTTTAGAATTACCTTTTTTGGACAAAATTGAAAGTTCTGGCGATGGAACTTCTCCTTTATCAAAAATAATTTCTTGGTTATATTTCGAAAAAGACGGTAAAACTTTTAGAAGAGATACGAATACAATGCCTCAATTAGCCGGAAGTTCTTGGTATTATATTGGATATATTTTAAAAAATCATTTAGGTATTATTCCTTTGGATACTGATGAAGCAAAAAAGAAGTTAGATTATTTTTTACCGGTAGATTTGTATATTGGTGGAGCCGAACATGCTGTAGGTCATTTGTTGTATTCTCGTTTTTGGCATAAATTTTTATATGATTTAGGTTTGACTTCTTGTAAAGAACCTTTTTTAAAATTATTCAATCAAGGAATGATTTTAGGCAAAGATAATTTAAAAATGAGTAAATCACGTAACAATGGTGTTAACGCTTCTGAAATTTTAGATGAATATGGTGCTGATGTTATTCGTCTATATATAATGTTTTTAGGCCCCCTTGAAGATAATAAAGTTTGGTCAAAAAATGGTATAAAAGGAATTCAAAGATTTTTAAATAGAATTTATAATATTTGCGATTTATATTTAGAAAAATATAATTTTTTTTCTTCGGAAATAGAATTTTTATTAAATAAAACAATTCAAATCGTTACGGAAGGTTATGAAAAATTAAGATTTAATAAAGTAATTAGTAATTTAATGATTTTTATTAATACTGTTTATAAATTAAAAAAAATAAATAAAGAACAAATGATTATTTTTTTACAATTATTAAATCCTCTAGCACCACATTTAACAGAAGAATTGAATCAAGAATTTTTAAAAAATAAAAAAGCATTAGTTGATTTATTTTGGCCCTTTTATAAGGAAAAATTTTTAAATACTATTCGATATTCAGATTTAATAGTTCAAATTAATGGTAAAATTAAAACTATTATTAACATCAAAAAAGATGAATTAAAAGATATAATTTTTCAACAAGTGATAGCGAATCCTAAAGTAAAATTATTATTGAAAGACCATAAAATCAAAAAAATTATTTATATTGAAAATAAGTTATTAAATTTAGTTATTTAACATAAATTTTGCTTTGACTAAGTTTTTCAAAAACATCATGTTTCAAATAAATCATATTTAAAATTTTAAATAATAAAGAATATCGGAGAAAATATGAAATTACATATAAAAGGTCTAATGATAGTAATTTCAGGACCATCTGGTGTCGGAAAAGAAGAAATTAAGAAATCTTTATTTCGTAGAGAAAAAAATAATTTTGTTTATTCAATTTCTATGACTACAAGACCTCCTAGGGTGAACGAAAAAGATGGAATAGATTATTTTTTTGTCAGCAAAGAAGAATTTCGAAAAAAAATTAAAGAAAATTATTTTTTAGAATATAATAATTTTGTTGACCATTATTATGGTACTCCTTATCGAAACATTTTAAAACAATTAAAACAAGAAAAAAAAGAAGTTGTTTTGGAAATAGATGTCCAAGGAGCCTTAAAAATTAAAAAACATAAAGTGAATAAAGATGGTGTTTTTATTTTTATTTCTCCACCCTCTCGACAAATTTTATATGAACGTTTAAAAAATAGAAATACTGAAAGTAAAGATATTTTACTTAAAAGAATAGCCAAAGCAGATGAAGAATTTAATTTAGCTTATAAGTATGATTATATTGTTGTTAATGATGAAATCGAAAATGCTGTAGATAAAATTATGTCGATTATAACAGCAGAACATTCTAAAGTAAAAAATAGTATTAATGTTTATTTATCAGAAATTGTAAATAAATAAAAAAAATGAAAAGGAAATAAAAAAATATGTCTCATGAAAATAAATTAGGGTTGAATGAACCATCTATAGATGAATTATTAAAACGTATTGATTCAAAATATAAATTAGTTTATTTATCAAGTAAAATTGCACATGTTATCGAAGACCAAAAATTAGATTTATTTCATGTTTCAGGAAAAAAAATAATTAGTAAAGCTTTAAATGAAATTGTTCGAGGAAATTTTAAGATAGTTTTTAAATGATATATTTTTTTATATATTATGATTTTGTATATATTTTGGATATTTTATATTAAGGATAAATAATTAAATGCTATTGCTTAAACATTCCCCTGTTTTAACTTCGGAAGTTATTAAATATTTAAATATCCAAAATAAAGGTATTTATGTCGATGCTACTTTAGGTGGAGGAGGACATAGTTATGCTATTTTACAACATATTTCACAAGGATTGCTATTATCATTTGATCAAGATTTTTTTTCTATTCAATATTGTTCAAAACGTTTTTCTCAAACTAAAAATATTATATTAATTCATAAAAATTTTGTTTTTTTAAAAGAAGAATTAAATAAAAGAAATATTTTTGCAATTAATGGAATTGTTTTTGATTTAGGATTATCTTCTTTTCAAATAGATGATAAAAAAAGAGGGTTTAGTTATTTGCATGATGATGTTTTAGACATGAGGATGAATCGTGATGAAAAAAAAACAGCTCTTACTATTTTAAATACTTATAATTTAGAAGAATTAAAAAAAATTTTTTTTCTTTATGGAGAAGAACCAAAAGCTGCTTTAATTGCTCGTGAAATTATAAAAAAAAGACCTATTTATACAACTTTAGAATTAGTCAGAATTATAGATAAATTTTATAATTCTTTTTATAATAAAAAAAAAGGACATAATGCTAAAAGAGTTTTTCAAGCTTTAAGAATTGAAACTAATCAGGAATTGAGATGTTTAAAAAAAGGGTTACAACAAAGCTTAACTTTATTAAAAAAAAATGGTAGAATAGTCGTCGTTAGTTTTAATTCTTTAGAAGATCGCATAGTTAAAAGATTTTTTAAACAAAATAGTGAATGTAATTTCTTACCAAGAATACCTATTCTAAAATCTGATTTACCTCCTAATTATTTTAATATTTTAACTAAAAAAGTAATTCGTCCCAATGATAAAGAAATAATTTTAAATCCTCGTTCTCGTTCAGCTAAATTAAGAGCAGCTATTAAAAAAATATAATGTTTTTTTAATTAATTTATTCCGATTTTTATTTTGAATTAATTTTTTTAATTATTTTGAAAAAATACTTTTTTTATGTTTGCATTCGAAATAAAATTTATATATAATAAAGATGCTTGTATTTTAATTCATTTTTTATGTATATTATTAAAAAACATTAAGAGAATTAATATTCTCTGAAATTTATAATTTATTTTGACATTATTTTTTAATTTTTTAATAATAAATTTATTAGAATTAAAGAATTAGAATGGAGTTTAATTTTTTTATGTTTGGATTATTTATTTTTATCGATATTGATAATTTTTTATTTTAATTAAAAGATTAAGTTGTTTAAATGCACTTGTAGATAAATATTTTTAAATGTTTTTTTATATATAATTAATCAACAAAAGGAAGGTTTTCAAAAGAAATGGCTAAAGAACAAGAAATGTTTGATATTATTTTAAAAACTTATGATCATCGTTTAATCGATCAAGCCGCAAAAAAAATTATTAGTAGCGTTGTTAAAACAGGCGTTCAAACTAAAGGACCTATATCTCTTCCTACTAAAAAAGAAGTTTTTACAGTACTTCGTTCTCCTTTTGTTAATAAAGATAGTCAAGAACAATTTGGGCGTTTTACTCATAAGTGTTTAATTCGTATTATTAATCCTAGTGCACAAACTATAGATGTTTTAACTAATATTGTTTTACCATCAGCTATTGATATTGTTTTAAAAAATGCTTCAAGAAGATAAATTATAAAAAAATAATTAAATAACTAAATTATGTTTATTTAATTAAAATAAAGATTTAATTATAAAAATAAACTTTTGTTTTAATTTTTTTGTTATTATCTAGTTATTTGAATTTTTATTTCGAGAAAAGAGGGAGCCAATGGCTAAAGGAATTTTAGGGAAAAAAATAGGAATTACTCAAATTTTTGATGAAAAAGGTTTTTCTATTCCTGTAACAGTAGTTCATGTGGCGGATAATATTGTTATACAACAAAAAAATCTAGAAAAAGATGGGTATCAAGCTACTAAATTAGGATTCGGTTCTAGAAAAGAAAAATTAACAAAAAAACCTCTTCTTGGTATTTTTAAAAAAATCAAAATAGTTCCTAAATCTTTTATTAAAGAGATTCGTTTTATTTCAAGTATTCAAAATAAATTAACTAATTTTGAAGTAGGAAGTGTTGTTCCGGCTACAGAACTTTTTAGTTCTGGTGAATTTGTTGACGTTACAGCTGTTAGTATTGGTAAAGGTTTTGCTGGTCCGATCAAAAGACATAATCAAACTAAAGGACCTGAAACTCATGGTTCTCGTTTTCATAGAAGACCTGGTTCTATGGGTCCTATAAAAGGTAAAATCAAGGGAAAAAAACTTGCTGGGCAAATGGGACATACACAAGTAACTATACAAAATTTAAAACTTGTTTCTATTCATTCAGAAAAAGAATTATTTTTAATTCAGGGTAGTATTCCTGGACCTAAAAATAGCTTTGTTGTTATTAAATCTTCTGTGAAAAAAATGAAAGGAGGAGTTGATAATAATGCCTAATTATAGTTTGTTTAGCCAAAATGGTCAACTATTATCTGAAATTAATTTATTAGACGAAGTTTTTGGCGTTAAACCAAATCATCAAGTTTTATATGATGTAGTTAATAAACAAAGAGCAGCTATGCGTCAAGGAACTCACTCCACCAAAAATAGATCCGCTGTTTCTGGCGGTGGCAAAAAACCTTGGGCACAAAAAGGAACAGGTAATGCTCGACATGGAACTATTCGTTCTCCATTATGGAGACACGGAGGAGTTGTTTTCGGTCCTAAACCAAGAGATTATTCTTTTAAATTAAATACTAAAGTAAGAAAGGCAGCTTTTAATTTTGCTTTATCTTTACAGACTCAAAAAAAAAATTTGAAAATTATTGATTTATTGAATATTTCAAGCTCTAAGACAAAAGAAATAAAACAACTTTTAAAAAATTTAAATATTTCAGGAAAAGTTTTATTGATTGTTAAAGAATTAAATGATGATTTAACCCGTTCAACTAGTAATTTGTCGCAGGTTATTTTAGAAAGTGCTACTCATGTGAGTGTCTATCAAATTTTAAATACTAAATGTCTTTTAATAACAAAAGAAGCTATTAATTATTTTGAAAAGGTTTTAAATAATGAATAATACATACTATGATATATTAAAATCTCCTGTTATCACCGAAGATACAAATAAAAAAATGGAATTATATAATAAATATACTTTTAAAGTTGATGTTAAAGCTAATAAGATAGAGATAAAAAAAGCAGTGGAGTTTGTTTTCAATACAAAAGTTTTTTCTGTTAATACTATTAATGTTTTGCCTAAATTTAAAAGAAAAGGAAAATATCAAGGTTATACTTCTGCTTATAAGAAAGCTATTGTACAATTAATACCAGGAAGAAGAATAGATATTTTTCATGAAAAATAATTTTTAATAAAATAAAAAAATGATTATTTTTTTATTTTATGAATTTAAATTTAAATATTAAATAAATATTATTTTATTTAGATTTTTTTAATAAAAATATATTAACATTATATACAATTCAAAAATTTGATTTTGATGTTAAAATTATTAAAGATTAAAAATTAAGAAAGGTTATATTCTATGTTTATTAAAAAATATAGACCCACATCTAATGGACATCGTAATATGATGTTACAAAGTTTTAGCGAAATTACAACTTCTACTCCTGAAAAAAAACTTTTGTTACCTCAAAATAGAAAAGGTGGCAGAAATAATCAAGGAAAAATAACAGTTAGACATCGTGGTGGCGGAGTTAAACAAAAATATCGTTTAATTGATTTTAAACGAAATAAAGATAGTATAGCTGGAAAAGTAGCGACTATAGAATATGATCCGAATCGTAATTGTTATATTTCTTTGATTAATTATGAAGATGGTGAAAAAAGATATATTTTAAGTCCTAAAAACTTAACGGTAGGCGAAAAAATTTATTCTGGGGTTGATGCTGATATTAAAACAGGAAATACTTTGCCTTTAAAGAACATTCCTGTTGGTTCTTATATACATAATATTGAATTAAAACCTGGTAAGGGCGGTCAGTTAGCACGTAGTGCAGGTGTTTCTGTCCAAATTATTAAAAAAGAAGAAAAATACATTGTAATACAATTATCTTCTGGTGAATTAAGAAAAGTTTTATCTACTTGTAGAGCGACTATTGGTAGTGTTGGAAACGAATCTTATAAATTAATTCGAAATGGCAAAGCAGGTCGAACACGTTATTTATCTATTAGACCTACAGTTAGAGGTTCTGCTATGAATCCAAACGATCATCCGCATGGTGGTGGCGAAGGTCGTGCTCCAATTGGACGAAAATCTCCTATGACTCCTTGGGGTAAAAAAGCTCGTGGTATTAAAACGCGAAAAAAAAACAAAAATTCTAGTAAATTGATTCTTAGAAATCGTAAGAAATAAAAAAGGAAGAAAGAAATGCATCATGTCACGATCTGTTAAAAAAGGTCCTTTTGTTAATGAAAAATTATTTTCAAAAATTAAAAAAAATAAAAAAAACAAAATAATTAAGACTCATTCCCGAGACAGTTTTATTTTACCTGAATTTGTGGGACATAAAATTGCTGTTTATAATGGTAAAAAATATATTGTTGTATCTGTTAGTGAAGATATGGTAACTCATAAATTAGGAGAATTTGCTTCTACTCGTACTTTTCGTGGTCATTCAAAAGAAGATAAAAGAAATAAAAAATAATTTAAGAAGGTGCTTATATGAATGTTGTTAAAGCTATCGCAAATAAAATATCGATTACTCCTAGAAAAACACGATTAGTTGTTGATTTAATTCGAGGAAAAAAAATTAAAGAAGCGCAAGCGATTTTAATGTTTACTTCTAAGACAGCGTCTTCGGTTGTTTTAAATTTATTAAAAAGCGCTATTGCTAATGCTGTACATAATTTCCAAATGAATGAAAATGATTTATATGTCAAAGAAATTTTTGTTAATGAAGGATTACGTTTAGTTCGAATGTTTCCACGAGCTAAAGGGAAAACTGATAAAATTAGAAAAAGAACTAGTCATATTACAATAGTTGTTTCATCAATAAATGATATAACAAACAAAGGAGATATAACAAAAGATGGGTCAAAAGAGTAATCCGATAGGATTAAGATTAGGCATTATTCATGATTGGAAATCTAAGTGGTATTCTACTAATAAACAAGTCCCTTCATTAATATATGAAGATTTTAGACTTAGGAATTTAATTAAAAAACATTATCCTAGAGGAACAATTTCGCAAATAAATATTGAACGTTTGAAAAAACAAAATAGCGAACAAATAGAAATTAATTTATTTACCTCAAAAATAGGAATTATACAAGGTCCTGAAAATAAATCAAAAAATGTTTTAATTAAAAAAGTCGAAGATCTAATCCAAAAAAAAATTAACATTAATGTTTTTGAAGTAAAAACATTTGATAAAATTGCATCTTTAGTAGCACAAAATATTGCTTTACAATTACAACAAAGAGCTTTTTTTAGAATGGTACAAAAAACAGCTGCTTTTAAAGCTTTAAAAAGTGGCGCCCAAGGTGTTAAGATTATTATTTCAGGTCGTTTGGGAGGATCAGAAATCGCAAGAAAAGAAACCATTTTTTTAAAACTTGTACCATTAAATACTTTTAGAGCGGATGTTGATTATGCTTTTGAAGAAGCATATACTACTTATGGCGTTTTAGGTGTAAAAGTATGGATTTATCATGGAGAAGTTTTGCCTGGAAAGACTATTGATGATACACGACAATTCTTTTCTTCTAAATATGATAAATACGAAAACAAAAAAAATTTTTTTCAAAGAAATAGTAACCAAAATATTAAAAAAGTTATTTCTCGAACAGAAACAAAGAGGTAAATTATTATGTTGATGCCGAAAAAAACTAAATATCGTCGTCCACATCGTTTAAGTTACGAAGGAAAATCGAAAGGTAAAAATAAGATTATTAATGGTAATTATGGTTTAATTGCCAAAGAAGGAGCATGGATTTCTAATAAGCAAATAGAATCAGCTCGTATTGCTATGACACGTCATATGAAGAGAGAAGGAAAAGTTTGGATTAATATTTTTCCTCATTTATCTTTGACAAAAAAACCTTTAGAGGTTCGTATGGGTTCAGGAAAGGGAGCACCTGAATCATGGGTAGCAGTTGTTAAAAAAGGGAAGGTTATTTTTGAAGTTAGTGATACAAATGATTCTGATAAATTCGAAAAAGAAGCTTTAAGATTAGCTTCTCATAAATTATCTATTAAAACAAAAATTGTTAAAAAAGGTCAAGAATTATGAAAATAAAAGATATTCGTAATATGACAAAAGAAGAAATGAATAATAAGATTATTTCTTTAAAAAAAGATTTATTAGATGCTAGATTTAGATTAGATTTAGTTAAATTAAAAGATACATCTTGTATTCGCAAAATAAAAATAAATATTGCTCGTATTAAAACAATTTTAAAAGAACAAGAAATTTAACAAAATAATCATGTTCTTGTTTTTTTAAATAATAACATTGATTAATAAATGTTTAGAAAATATTCTAATAAGAATTAGATAATGTTTAAAAATTAATTTCAATTTCATTTTTTTAATTAAACAAAATTTTTATTTTTTTGTTTATTTTATTAAATTTTTTTATATTTTTATAAATATTAAAAAAAAGAGGTTTATTAAATGCGTAATTCTAGAAAAGTTTTACTAGGAACTGTAATATCAAATAAAATGCAAAAAACTATTACTGTTGTTATGCGTTATTACACAAAAGATGTTTTATATGATAAAAAAATCAGAAAAGAAAGTAAATTTCATGTCCATGATGAAAAAGAAATAGCGCAAATAGGCGATTTAGTTTCTTTTATGAGCACAAGACCTTTATCAAAAACTAAAAATTTTCGTTTATTAAAAATTATTTCTAAAAAAAAGGTAAATTAATATGATTCAAAGAAATAGTCGTTTAATTGTTGCTGATAATAGCGGCGCAAAAGAAGTTTTAGTGATTGATATTTTAGGAGCTAGTCAAAAACTTTATGCTTATATCGGAGATGTAGTTAAGGTTACTGTTAAAAAAGCTGTTCCTACAGGAACAATTAAAAAAGGTGAAACTTCTCGAGCTTTAATTTTACGTACTAAGAATGGTTTAAGAGGTAAAGATGGTTCTTATATTAAATTTGATGATAATGCTGTTGTCATGATTAAAGATGATATGACTTTAAAAGGAACAAGAATATTTGGCCCTGTTGTTAAAAATCAAAAATTAAAAAGTAGCAATTTTTCTAAATTTCTTTCTTTAGCTGAAAAAGTATTTATAATATGATGGAGAAGATATATTAATGAATAAAATTAAAGTAGGTGATATAGTAGCTATTATCTCTGGAAAAGATCGTTTTTTTATTAATGAAAAGGGCGAAAAAAAAATTAAAACGGGGAAAATAGTAAAAGTTTTTTTTAAGGAACAAAAAGTATTAGTGGAAGGAATAAATATCGTTACTAAACATAAAACATCTTCTCAAAAAGATGACAAAAAAGGAAATATTATCAAACAAGAAGCTCCTATTCATATTTCTAATGTTGCCTTAATTGAGTCTAATCAAAATGTTATTACTCGTATAGGATTTCGCTATGAATTGGGTAAAAAAGTACGTTATTCCAAAAAAACAGGTAATACAATAGATATTTCTAATTAAAGTAAGGTGTAAAAAATGAATAAAGATAATAATTCTACGAAAAACAATTCTCTTTTATCCTTAAAAGAAATTTTTAATCAAAAATCTATTATGCAAATCCCTCGTATAGAAAAAATAGTTATTAATATGGGAATTGGCGAAGCTGTTTCTAATGTTAAAATTTTGGATGATTTTTACGAACAATTAACTTTATTAAGCGGTCAAAGACCATTACAAATAAAAGCTAAAAAATCAATTTCTAATTTTAAGCTTAGAGAAGGGATGCCAATTGGTCTTAAAGTAACTTTAAGAAACAAAAAAAAATATTTATTTTTAAATAAATTAATAAATATTGTTTTACCAAGAATTAGAGATTTTAGAGGAATTTCACCTAAATCTTTTGATAAAAAAGGAAATTATTCTTTAGGAATAAAAGAACAAATTGTTTTTCCTGAAATTAATTTAGATAAAGTAAAAAAAATTAATGGTATGGATATTTGTATCGTAACTACAGCTAAAAATGATTCAGATGCTAAAAAATTATTAGAATTTTATGGTATGCCTTTTCGCAAATAAAAAAATAACATTTGTTGATCAAAAAAAGGAGTTTATTGTGGCAAAAAAATCAAAGATTGTTCAAAATCAAAAACAAAAAAAATTATATTTAAAATATAAAGAAATAAGATTAAAGTTAAAAAAAAATAAAGATTATAAAGGGTTATCTCGACTTCCAGTTCAATCTTCACCAGTTCGCTTGAAAAATATAGATCAGATTGACGGAAGACCAAGAGGATTTATAAGAAAGTTTGGATTATCTCGTATTAAATTTCGAGAATTAGCGAATAAAGGCGAAATTCCTGGTGTAAAAAAAATTAGTTGGTAAAACCAAATAGAAGAAAGATAAATATAATTGTTATGAATGTTAATCCTATTGCTGATTTATTAACAAGAATTCGTAATGCTAATATTATGTATTATGAAAAAGTTTTAGTTCCTTCTTCAAAATTAAAAATTAACATTTTAGAAGTTTTAAAAAAAGAAGGATTTATTAAAGATTTTCGATTAGATAAAAAACTTAAAAATATTTTGATTCAATTAAAATATGATTTAACTAAAAAAAGAGCTATTACAGGATTAAAAAGAGTTTCGAAATATGTTACTATAGCCAAAATACCTAGAGTTTTAAATGGATTAGGAATAGCTTTAATTTCCACTTCTAAAGGAATTTTAACAGATTATCAGGCTTTATCACAGGGAGTCGGTGGACAAGTTTTAGCTTATATTTGGTAATTAAAAGGAGACATCAATGTCAAGAGTAGGAAATAAATTAATTCCGATTCCTGAAGGAATTGAAGTTAAAATAAAAGATCAAAATCTAGTAGAAATAAAATCATCTACTAAAGAATTAAAATATCAGTTCAATCCTTCGCTAAATATTAATATTAAAAATAATTATATAGCAATTGTTAGACCAAATGATGAAGTTTTTATGAAGAAAATTCACGGAACTTCTAGGGCTTTATTAGCTAATATGATTACTAGTATTAGTCAATATTCAATAAAAAAACTTGAAATATCAGGTTTAGGTTATGATGTGAAACAAGAAGGTTCTAATTTAGTTTTTAATTTAGGGTTTTCACATATCATTAAATTATTAATTCCTAATGATTTACAAATTACTATTAATAAAAATAAAGAAATTGTTATCAAAGGTATAGATAAACAATTTGTAGGCGAGTTTGCATCTAAAATAGCGAAATTACGTAAACCATCTCCTTATAAAGGTAATGGAATTCGTTTTGTGGGGAAATATTATCCTCGTAAAGCTGGTAAAAGTGCTAAAAAATAAAAATTAAAGTTAAAAAAAAAGGAATATTTTAATGAGTTATGATAAATAAAAAATCATCACAAAGTTTACGTAAAAAACGTCATCTTCATTTAAGAAAAAAAATTATTGGTACTTCAACAAGACCTCGTTTGAATGCGTTTTATTCTAATAAATTTTTTTATGTTCAAATCATTGATGATCAAAAAAGAATAACTTTATGTAGCGCTCATAGTAAAGAAATAGATGCTAAAAAAGTTAATATTCTTACTGCTGAAAAAATTGGGAAATTAATTGCCAAAAAAGCTTTAGAAAAGAATATCAATCAAATTGTTTTTGATCGAGATGGACGTTTATACCATGGACGTGTAAAAGCTTTAGCTGAAACACTTCGAAAGGAAGGTCTTCAATTTTGAAAAATATTCAATTAAAAGAAAATAAAATGAAAACAAATATTTTCGAAGAAAAAGTTATTCAAATTAATAGGATTAGCAAGGTTGTTAAAGGTGGACGTCGTTTTCGTTTTTCCGCTTTAGTAGTTGTTGGTAATAAAAAAGGCAAAATAGGTTTTGCTACTGGAAAATCACAAGAAGTTTTAGATGCAATTAAAAAAGCTTTAGAAAAAGCTAAAAAAAATTTAATCAACATATCTTTATCAGGAACTACAATTCCTCATCAAATAATTGGTAAATTTAGTGCTTCTAATACTTTATTAAAATCTGCTCCCAAAGGAACAGGGATTATTGCTGGAGGAAAAGCAGCTAGGACTGTTTTTGAATTAGTAGGTATTCATGATATAATATCTAAAAATTTTGGTTCTCGTACTCCTATTAATGTTTTAAGATCTGTTGTTAATGGTTTAAAAAATTTAAAAACAGTTAAAGATGTTGAACGTATAAGAGGGATTAATTTAAAAGAAAGATTTAAAGAGAAAGCGATCAATAAATAATGAAAAAGATAGAAATCACTTTAAAAAAAAGTATTATAGGAATAAGTCCAAAACAATTGAAAAATATTAATTCTTTAGGATTAAAAAAAATTAATCAAAAAATTATTAAAGAAAATGTGGCTACAATAAGAGGTATATTAAAAAAAATTCAACACTTAGTTTTGGTTAAGGAAATTATTGAAATCAAAGAGGATAAATAGTTGTTATGTTACATGATTTAAAACCAAACAAAGGCGCTAGAAGAAAAACTAAACGCTTAGGTCGTGGTTCTGGTAGTGGCCAAGGTGGAACTTCTGGAAAAGGTCATAAAGGACAGTTAGCACGTTCAGGTGGAAAAAATAGAATAGGATTCGAAGGCGGACAAACTCCTTTCTTTCAAAGAATTCCTAAAAGAGGATTTAACAATTTTAATAAAAAAAAATATGACTTAGTTAATTTAAAAAAATTAGAAATTTTTGACAATGATGTTGTTGTTTCAAAAGAATTATTGTTACAAAAAAAAATAATTAAGAAAACGACATCATTGGTAAAAATTTTAGCTAAGGGAAAATTAACAAAAAAATTAATTATTCAAGCTGATAAATTTTCGCAAAAAGCCAAAAATATTATCGAAAATAATGGCGGAAAAATAGAAATATTAAGGTAATTTTATAATGAAAAAAATTATTAATTTTTTTTCAGATAGAAAAACCACTATTAAAAAAATTTTTATTACTTTAATTGTTGTTTTTATTTATCTTTTTGGTACTTATTTATATATCCCTTTCTTACCCAAAGAAATATATACATATTTAAAAAACGAATCACCAGATGAATCGCTAAATTTATTTTTACCTAGCTCTTTTTGTATTCTATCACTCGGAGTTGCTCCTTATATTACTGCTTCAATTATTATGCAATTAGCACAAAAAGTTATACCTTTATTGAAAGATTGGAGAGAACAAGGTTCTAAAGGAAATTATAAAATTAATTTAACAACTAAATTTTTAACTCTTTTTACTGCAATTTTTCAAGGTTTAGCTTTGATATTTCAATTTACAAGAAAAATAAAATTTCACAACGATATATTTCAAAAATTAGGTCTAAAACCAAAACCAGAATTAACATTAAATTATTATCAAATTATAATAATTATTTCTATTCTTGTGGTTGGTTCTTTTGTTTGTATTTGGTTAGCTAATATTATTACTTCTAAAGGAATATCAGATGGTATTTCATTTTTAATTGTTGTTAGCGTTAGTAAAGAATTAAGTAAAAATGTTAAATCCTTGGTATCGGAAGGTTTATTAAAAAAAGATTTATTTAACGGTGGCGGAGTTTATTTATTGATATTATTATTATTCTTTATTTTGTTATTTTTAACAGTTGTTTTATCTTCTTCTTATTTGAAAATTCCTGTTTATTATATGTCGACCGAAAATAATGATAAAGCTTTAAATCATATTCCCATTAAATTAAATTCTGCTGGGGTTTTGCCTATTATTTTAGCGAATGCTATATTAAATGTTGTATTTACTTTAAGATTTATTTTATCTCCGGCGAATAAGTTTCAGAAATTTTTTTCAATTTTTGAAGAATCGCGTTCTGAGTATTTAGGTTTAGGTTTTTTTATTTATCTTTTATTAATTATGTTGTTTGCTTTTTTTTCTATTTTTATGAATATTAATGCTAATGAAATTGCTCAAAGTTTATCTAAAAAAAATGCTTATTTAGAAGGTAAAAAACCAGGAAAAGAAACAGTTGATAAAATTAATTATGAATTATTTAAAATTACTGTTATTGGAGTTATTTTTTTAACTTTATTATCTGCTGTTCCAGATTTAATTAATATTTTTTTTAAAAAACAATTAAAACAAATAGGGATCAAATCTTCTATTGGTGGAACAGCTCTTTTAATTGTAGTTGGTGTTGCTATCGAATGTATGAAAAATTTAACTAAAAAAACTAATATTCAAAAAATGCATAATACATTATTTTAAAATTAAATAGGTAATAAATTAAATTATGATATCAATAAAATCATCTGAAGAAATTGTTTTAATGAGGAAAGCTGGTAAAATTTTATCTTTAATTAAAAAAGAATTATCTCTTTTTTTAAAAGAAGGAATTTCTACTTTAGAATTAGATATGATTGCTTGCGATTTGATAAAAAAACATGGTGTAATTTCAGCTTTTAAAAATTATAAAAATTTTAACGGTTATACTTGTATATCAGTTAACGAAACAGTAGTTCATGGGGTACCTTCTAAAACAAAAGTTTTAAAATCAGGAGATATTGTTACTTTAGATTTAGGGATTAAATATAAAAATTATTATGTGGATTGTGCTTATACTTATATGTTAGGTGATGTTTCATGTAAAGTAAAAGAACTTTTAAGAAATACTGAAAATGCTTTAATTTTAGGAATTGAACAAATAAAGCCAAAAAAATATATTTCTAATATCACAAGTGCTATTAATTCGGTTGGTCGAAAATATAATTATGGTATAGTAGAAATTTTTTCAGGTCACGGAATAGGCAAAAATTTACATGAAGAACCATACATTTTTAATTTTGATTTCGTGCCTAAAGATTATGTTTTGAAACCAGGAATGGTTTTTTGCATTGAACCTATGTTTACTCTCGGAAGTAAAGATGTTTATATCGAGAATGATGGTTGGACGGCGGTAACTGTTGATCGTAGTTTGAGTGCTCATTTCGAACATACAGTTTTAGTAACAGATAAAGGATATGAAATTTTAACTAATTAAAATATATGTTAGTTAATAAAAAATAGGATTGAAATATGATTAAAGAATTTGATGATGCTGTGGTAATTGAAGTTTTACGTAATACTAAATTTAAAGTACAACTTCTTTCAAATCAAAAAATTATTATTGCTTCTATTTCTGGAAAAATAAGAACTAATAATATTCGTATTTTTAAGAAAGATAGAGTTAAAGTTAATTCTAAAGGAGTGATTACTTATCGCTATAAAGAAAAGGAGACAAATTCATGAAAGTAAGAGCTTCTGTTAAAAAACGCAGTGATGATGATATTATTGTACGTCGTAAAAAAAGAATTTATATTATAAATAAAAAAAATCGTCGTCATAATCAAAGACAAGGATAATTATAAAAAAGGAGATTTTCAATGACAATAATAGCAGGAGTAAAAATTCCTAGCGATAAAAATATATTATATGCTTTAACAAGCATTCATGGTATCGGGATTAAAACTTCTAAAAAAATTTTAGATGAATTAGGAATTCAAAAAAAAATTAAAGTAAAAGAATTAACTGAAGAACAAATTTCTATTATTTTTCAAGAAGTGAAAAAGTATCTTGTAGAAGGTGCTTTACGTATGGAAGTTGCTTTAAATATTAAACGTTTAAAAGAGATAGGTTCAGATAGAGGAGCACATCATCATAGAGGATTACCAGTAAGAGGACAAAAAACTCGTAATAATGCAAAAACAGCTAAGAAAAAACGTAAAAAAATAGTTTATAAAACAAATAAAAAAATTTCTAATAGCAATAAGAATGTAAAAAAAGAAAGGTAATTTATGAATTTTCAAAATAAAACTAAAAATAAACGTAAAAAAAATAAAAAAAATGTTGTCTTAGGAATTGCACATATTCATACAACTTATAGTAACACCATTATAAGTATTACAAATCCTGAAGGAGATGCGCTTTTTCGTAATGTAAGCGGTGGTTTGTTTTTTAAAGGTCGCAGAAAGGCGACTTCTTTTGCAGCTCAAAAAATAGCCAAAATGGCAGCTGATTCGGCTATTAAAGATCATGGAATGAAAAAAATTGAAGTAAAAGTTAATGGATTTGGTTTAGGAAGAGATACTGCTATTCGTTCTTTGCAAGAATCAGGTTTAATAATTACATCTATTAAGGATGTGACTCGCGTTCCTCATAATGGATGTAGACCGCCTAAACGTCCTCGAGGTTAATATTTTATGTTAAGGAGTAATGTTTATAAAAATGGATAAATTAAAATTTATCAAACCTATAATGGAAATTGAAGAAACTAAAACAGATTTATTCAATAAAAAATTTATCATTCAACGTTTAGAGCGAGGATTCGGGCTTACTTTAGGTAATTCTTTGAGAAGAGTTTTGTTATCTTCTTTGCCAGGATCTGCTATTGTTAATGTTTATATCGAAGGAATTGAATATGAATTTAGTGTAATTCCTGGTATTTACGAAGATGTTATGTCTATCATTTTAAATTTAAAAAAAGTTATTATTTCTGTTGATAGCTTAGATGATAATTTCGAACAAAAAATAGAAATTGATGTTAAAGGCGAAAGAGTAGTAACTGCAGCTGATTTTAAAACAATAGATAATTTAAAAATTGTTAATCCAGATCAAGTTATTGCTCATTTATCTGATGAAAAATCTTCTTTAAAATTACAAGCTACTGTTCGTAGAGGCATTGGTTATGTAAGCGCCGAAGAGAATAAAATTTATGGTCAAAATAAATTTGGTGTTATAGCTATAGATTCTTTATATACTCCGACAACAAGAGTAACTTATAATGTAGAACAAAAATTAAATAACAAAGAAGAATTATTTTTGGAAATAGAAACTAATAAATCTATTTCTTCAAAAGAAGCTTTATCGATTGCTGCTAAAATTTTGGTTAATCATTTAAATATTTTAGTTGATTTATGCGACAAAGCAAAAGAGACTGAATTTATTTATGAACCTGAAATCAAGAATCACAATCATGCTTTAGATTTGAGAATTGATCAATTAGAGATTTCGGTAAGATTATTTAATAGTTTAAAAAAATCAGGAATAAATACAATAAAAGAATTAATAAGTAAAAATGAAAAAGAAATTATGAATTTAAATAGCTTAGGTAAAAAATCTTTCGAAGAATTAAAAAATAAGATAACTGAATTAGATCTTTGTTTCAAAAATACAAATATAGATTAAAAAAAGATATTAAGGTATATTCAGAAAGGACAATTTATTTAAATGGCATATAGTAAATTAAAACGTAATACTGCTCAGAGAAAATCTTTATTAAGAAGTTTAGCTTCTGATTTAATTATTTATGAGCGTATTTTTACGACTGAATCTAAAGCTAAAGAGTTAAGAAAAATTATGGATAAATTAATTACTTTGAGTAAAAAAAATAATCTTCATTCAAGAAGAAGAGCATCCCTTTTTTTATTTGATGAAAATATTAATGAAAAACAAACTGTTTTGCAAAAATTATTTCAAGAAATAGCTAATAAGTATCAAAACCGTAATAGCGGTTATACTAGAATTATTAAAACAGAACCGCGTAAAGGTGATTCTGCTCCGATGGCTATAATTTCTCTTGTTTAATATTCTTGATTTTATATTTTTTGGTAATTATATAAAAAAATTAGGGTTTTTGATATGATTAATGTTAAAAATTTAGATTTTAGTTATAAAGAGAAAGAAATCTTTTATAATTTAAATTTTAATATTTATCCTGGAAAATGGATTTCTATCATAGGTGATAATGGTTCAGGAAAATCTACTTTAGCAAAAATTCTAATTGGCTTATTATTTCCTTCTAAGGGGAAAATTTTGATTAATAATTTAGAATTAAATGAAATTAATTTATCTAATATACGCTCTTTAATGGGTATTGTTTTTCAAAATCCTGATTATCAATTTGTTGGTTTCGATGTTAAAAGTGATATTGCTTTTGGTTTAGAAAATTGTTCATTATCAAGAGAACAAATACAAGAAAGAATTAATAAATATTCTAATATGTTTTTGGTTAATGAATTATTAGATAAAAAAATGCAAGAGCTATCAGGCGGACAAAAACAAAAAGTAGCGATTACATCTGTATTGGCCATGGAACCTCAAATTATTATTTTTGACGAACCAACAGCTTTTTTAGATCCTAAAGAAACTCAAGAAATTAATAATATCATTAAGAATATTAATCAAAAGAAAGATAAAATTATAATCACGATTACTCATGATTTATCTTTTGCTTTACAAAGTGATGAAATTATTGTTTTAAAACAAAATAAAATATGGAAATATGAAACTTCTCGAAATCTTTTAAAAAATCAAGATTTTTTAGAAGAGTTTTTTTTCAGTTTACCTTTAGCCTTGAAAGTTTATTATCAATTACAAAAAGAAAAAGATTTATCTTCAATTGATTTACCATTTTTTGAAGAATTAAAGGATGTTTTATGGCAATACAATTTCGAAATGTAAGTTTTTTATATAACAAAAGAAGTTCTTATGTTTTGCGTGATATTAATTTAAAAATAAATTCACAAAATGATTTTATTGCTTTGATAGGCCGAATTGGTTCTGGAAAATCTACTTTAGTTCAATTAATGAACGGATTGTTGATTCCTTCAGAAGGCGAAATTGAAATTTTTAATCAAAAAATTAATTCAAAAACACCTTATCAAAAAATTATTCCTTTAAGGCAAAAAATAGGATTAGTTTTTCAATTACCTGAATATCAGCTTTTTGAAACTACAGTTTTAAAAGATGTTATGTTTTCTCCTAAAAATTTTAATAAAAATGATTTAGAATCAAAAAAAATAGCTATTCAAATGTTAAAATTGGTTGGAATCGATAAAGATCTTTTTCATGTATCGCCTTTTAAATTATCTGGCGGTCAAAAAAGAAAAGTCGCTATTGCCGGTGTTTTAGCGATGAACCCTTCTATTTTAATTTTAGATGAACCAACAAGGGGTTTGGATATTAAAAATAAAATAGAAATTATGACAATTTTAAAACAAGCAAATCAAAAAGATAAAAAAACTGTAATTTATATTACACATGATATTGATTTAGCAGCAGAATATGCTAATAAAATTATTTTTTTAGAAAAAGGGGAAGTTTTATTTTCGGGTTATAAAAAAGATTTTTTTTTATATCAAAATTTATCTAAATTCGGTTTTTATAAGCCTCAAATTTTTCAAATTATGGATTTTTTGAAACAAAAAATAAATCTTCCTTTTGTTCCTCAGTATTCTTTTCAAGAATTAATGAAATATTTAAAAACATTCTATAAAAAAAATAGTAATTAAGGACAATAAACAAAAAAGATGAAAATTGAACAAAATGATTTGAGATATGTTGATGTTTCTAAAAAAAAATCTTTTTTATTTTTTATTCATCCTTCTTTAAAAATTATTTTAATGATTTTTATGTATCGAATTATTTTTGCCTTAAATATTGATTTTGTTTCTCAAGAAAAATTTAAATTTATTCTTTATTTTGTTATGTTTTTATTATTTATTTTTTGCTTAATTGGTTTATTGATAAATATTGATTTTTCTCATACTTTTAGTAAATTATTAAAACAAATTTTAAATTTACATTTTCTTGTTGTTTTTAGTTTGATAATTCATTTATCTTTTAAACCACAAGAAAAATCTATTATTTTTTATACTTGGAAAAACATTAATATTTTTCTTTTCTTATTTTTTATAATACTTTTTTTTTATCCTCCTTTTGCAAAAAAATATATTAAATACTTTTTTTTATTATTCTTATTTTTGTTTGTATTTTTAATACCTTTTTGGATTTCAAAATTTCCTAATAAAAATATTTTATCTTTTCAAAAAAATGATATTCAAAAAGTTTATTTACAAAGAAAAGATATTTTGCAAATTTTTTTGATTGTAATACGTCTTTCATTAATTTTTATTATTAATATAATAATTAGTGAGACTACTTCTTTTATTGAAATTAATGATGGTTTAGAGATTTTATTAAAACCTTTAAAAAAGATTAAATTTCCTGTAGAAATTTTTTCTCTTATGATATCTTTAATTTTTTCTTCTATTCCTTTTTTACTAATAGAAATAAAAAAAATTTTAAAAGCTCAGACTGCTCGAGGTTTAGATTTTAATACAAAAAATATTTTCAAAAAAGTTTATTATTTAGTTTCTTTATTGATACCTATTTTCGTTTTAACTTTTCACAAATCTTATGTTTTAGCTGATGCGATGGAAACCAGAGGATATGTTGTAGGAAAATCAAGAACTAAATTAACTTATTATAAAATAAATAAAAATAATTATTATTCTATTTTTTTTGTTTTGTTTTTTTATGTTTTTTTTGTTTTTTTATGAAAAATTTATTGATAAGTATTTTATTAATTTAATAAAAGAAATTTATAAAATAAAATAATAAAGGAGAAATTTTTATTTGAAAACCTTTACTTATAAAGTAATTTTAAGTTATGATGGTACTAATTATTACGGTTATCAAAAACAACCTTATTTAGTTACTATTCAATCTGTTTTAGAGCGAGCTTTATATTTAATCACTAAGCAAAAAATTGTGACTTTTGCGGCTAGTCGTACAGATAAAGGTGTTCATGCTCATTGTCAAACGATTCATTTCACAATTTCTTTTGTTTTCGATACAATAAAGTTTAAAAAATCGTTAAATAAAATTTTGCCTAATGATATTAAGATTGTTGATATCAACTTAACTTATAATAATTTTCATGCTCGTTATCACGCTAAATCTAAAATTTATGAATATTTTTTTTCTAAAAAACCCTTAGATCCTTTTTGTTGTCGATTTCAAGTTTATTTATCAGATTTAGATTTTGATAAAATAGCAGAAGCAATAATTTTGTGCGAAGGAGAAAATAATTTTGCTTTATTTACGAACAATAAAAATAAAAAAAAATCTACTATAAGGAAAATTTACCGAGCAGGTTTAAAAGAAACTTCAGAACAATATTATTTATATTTTCATGGAAAAAGTTTTTTAAAACAAATGATTCTTTTTTTAGTAGGTTTTTTGATCAAAATTGGCCAAAATAAAAAAAAAATAACAGACTTTAAATACATGTTAAAAGAATGTCGCGGTTTACAATCTTCTTTTTTAGCTCCTAGCCGCGGTCTTTTTTTAAAAAAAATTTTTTATTAAAAAAAGAAAGAGTGGAAATTAATTTATGTTTATTTCTTTTGAAGGTTGTGAAGGCACAGGAAAAACAACTTTATCGAATTTTTTATTTCACAAAATAATATCAAAATATCCTGTTATTTTAACCAAAGAACCAGGAGATGATTATGTTTTTAATTCAAAAATTAGGAATATTTTGATATCTTTTTATAATAAAATAGATGATCAAACAGAAGCTTTATTATATGCTGCTAACAGAATAGAACATTTAAAAAAAGTCATTTTGCCAGCTTTAGAAAAAAAGAAAATAGTTATTTGTGATCGTTATATCGATTCTTCTATTGCTTATCAAGCTTATGGAAGAAATTTAGGAGAAAATTTCATCAAAAATATTAATATTTTTTCTTTGAAAAACTTACCTTCTCTTACTTTTTATTTAGATTTAGAACCTTCAATAGGGATACAAAGGATTAAAACTTATAGAAAAAATAAAATGGAGTATTTTGATTTCCAAAATATGGATTTTCATAATCGAGTGAGAGAAGGTTATTTATCTCTTTGTAAGCGTTATTCTAAAAGGATTTATAAGTTGGATGCTAGTTTACCTTTAGAACAAATAAAATTGATTATTATATCTAGGATCAAAAAATGTTTTTCGATAAATATATAAAACAAAAACAAATTTTATTAGATAAATTCAAACTTATTATGCATAATAAAAAATTATCTCATTTTTATCTTATTGAAGGTGGAAATAATGAAGAACGTAAATTTTTCATTTTAGATTTAGTATATGAATTTTTAAAAATTGATATTTTACCCGAAAAACAAGAAAAATTACGAAAAATGATTTTAAATAATGAATATCCAAATTTTTATTATTTATATGATGTTGTTAAAAAAGAACAAATTTTAGAAATGCAAAATTATTTTCAACAAACTTCTTTATTTCAAGAAAAAAAAGTTTATGTTATCGAACAAATAGAAAAAATATCTTATCAATCGGCTAATAGTTTATTGTCTTTTTTAGAACAACCAATAAATAATAATACTTTAGGAATTTTATCTACTGAAAATCGCCATTTTTTGTTACCAACTATTCTTTCAAGAGCTCAAATTTTTTCTTTAGATCATATATCTTATAATGTGAAAAAAAATAAAATTTTATTATCTCGTTGCGATAAGAATGATGATTGTTTAGACAAAACTTTAAGAAATCTTTTTTATAATTCTAAAAATTATTCTGAATTTTTTTTTCAAAGTGATTATTATTTAAATTTAAAAAAAGTTTTTTTATTATTTTTAGATTCTTTATCGGATGTTTCTTTATTTTCGCGTTTAGCAGTAGTATCTGATGTTTTTTTAGAAGAAAAAAAATTTTTAGATGATTTTTTATTTATTTTATTTAGTTTTTTTTTAGATTTGTATTATCAAAACAAACAAATAATAGGTGTTTTTTCTTTTTTTTGTTCTACAAAAAAGAATTATTGTGATTATTCAGATTCACAAATTAATCAATTTTTAAATATTTTACAAAAAATTGAACAAAAAAAAAAATTAGTAGAAACAAAATTATGTTTTATTTTTTTATTGATAGAAACAGAAAGACAAGTGAAAAATAACTTAAGAGAATAAAAGAGGTATTTATTTTTAAACAATATGGTAATTATTCAGAAAACTTTTTTTCAATCGAAATCGATTTTATATTTGGTATCGACTCCTATCGGGAATTTATCTGATATTAGTTTGCGAGCATTAGAAATTTTAAAAACAGTAGATTATATTTTAACTGAAGATACAAGAAGAGCTCGTAAGTTAACAAGTTATTATAAAATCCAAAAACCATTAATTTCTTTTCATAAATACAATGAACAAAAACGTTTATCAAAAGTTTTAAATTTGTTAAAAGAAAAAAACAATTTAGCTTTGATTAGTGATTCTGGAACCCCTTTAATTTGTGATCCAGGTTTAGGTTTGATTAAAGAAGTTAAAAAATCTGGTTTTTTCGTTACTGCTGTTCCTGGTTCTTCAGCTTTTTTAACTGCTTTTACTTTATCTTCTTTAGAATTTCCTTTCTGTTTTTTAGGTTTTTTTCCTAAAAAAACAAAAGCTAGAGAAGAACTTTTATTAAAATATTATGCTTTCGATGGTACACTTATTTTTTATGAATCAGCAAAAAGAATTCATTCTACTTTGCTCTTTATTCAAAAACATTATCAAAAAAGAAAAATTGTTTTAGCGCGTGAATTAACTAAGAAATTTGAAACTATTATTAGCGGTGATATTGATATGGTTTTACAACAACATTTATCTTTGAAAGGTGAATATGTTTTGTTAATTGAAAAAAATTTTCATCCTCATTTAATTGAAAAAAAAATTGATTTCAAACAATATATTAACTTATTTTTAAAGCAAGGATTTAGCGAAAAAGAAGCTTTAAAACAAGTTGCTAAAATTTGTCGATTATCTAAAAAAGAAATTTATAAAAAAATTAAAATTATAGAATGATTATTCATAAAATAATAATAAAGGTGATTTTAATATGATTTTTAAACTAAATAAAAAAAAATTTTATATTTCTACTTCTATTGTTTATGCTTCCGCTATTCCTCATATCGGGAATTTATATGAAATGATTTTAGCTGATGCTATTGCGCGTTTTAAAAGATTAGATGGTTATGATGTTTATTTTCAAACAGGAGTTGATGAACATGGACAAAAAATAGAACGTAAAGCTATTGAAAATAAACAAAATACTCAAGAATACGTAGATCAAATTTCTAAAGCTATTATAAAAATTTATAATCAATTAAATATTAAATATGATTATTTTATAAGAACAACAAATGATTTTCATTATCAAAATGTTCAAAAAATTATAGAACAACTTTTAAAACAAGAAGATATTTATTTAGGAATATATGAAGGTTGGTATTCTGTTGCGGAAGAAAGTTATATTTCAGAAAAAGATTTAAAAGATGGTAAAACAATTAATGGCGAAATTCCTATTTGGTACAAAGAAGAAGTTTATTTTTTTAAATTATCAAAATATCAAAAACAATTATTAGATTATTTAGAAAAAACTCCAAATTTAATTTTACCTCAGCAAAGAAAAAAAGAAATTTTATTTTTATTAAAAGAACCTTTAACGGATTTATCAATTTCTCGTACTTCTTTAAAATGGGGGATTAAATTAAATTTTGATAATCAACATGTTGTTTATGTTTGGATAGATGCTTTGAGTAATTACATTACGGGTTTAGGTTATAAACTAGAACAAAAAAATGCTAAATTCAAGAAATATTGGCCTTGTGATCTGCATGTTATTGGCAAAGATATTAGTAGATTTCATTTGATTTATTGGCCTATTTTATTAATAGCTTTAAAATTACCTCTACCAAAACAATTCTTAATTCATCCTTGGGTTTTGTTTAATGATCGTAAAATGTCTAAATCTACTCATAACGTTATTTATTTAGAAGATTTATTAAAAAATTTTAGTGTAGATGCTGTTCGTTATTTTCTTTTACGTAATATTCCTTATGTTTCTGATGGCGTTTTAACTTATGAACTCTTATTCGAAAGATATAATTCTGATTTAGTTAATACTATTGGTAATTTGATTAGTCGTACTTTAGGAATGATTAATAAATATTATCATAATAAATTAAAAAAACCTATTTCTGATTTTAAAAAACCTATTACTGAAATTGATTTATCCAAAAAATCTTTAGAAAGTTTGCCTTATATCCGTAAGTTAATGGAATCTTTTAAAATAGCAGATGCTTTAGAACATATAATTCAATTAGCTCGTTCTTGTAATAAATATATTGATTTATTACAACCTTGGAATTTATTTTCTGATCCAACGCAAAAAGAAAAATTAAATATAGGAGTTTATAATTTAGTGGAAACAATTCGTTTTATTGGGGTATTATTAAAACCTTTTTTGCCTGAATTATCTTCGACAATTTTAGAACAAATTAAATCTGAAGAAAATACTTTTGAAAGTTTAAAAGAATTTGGTTTAACAAAAAACAAAGAATTAAAATTAGAAAAAAAACTTTTTGAACGTTTAGAATGGAAAAAAATTTTTAAATAATTTTAAAATATTAATATTTGTCCAAAAATAAAATTATATTTTATAAAATAATAATGGTATTTTTATTTCTAATTTTTCATATATAAAAAATCTTATTATTTTTATTTATATTTTTTTTGATATAATCATGTATAGTAATAAGTAATTTCGTTTTAAACTAAAAGAGAATTGATTAATTAATGTTGATAATGGAAATTTACAGAAAAGAGGCATAAAATTATAAAAAAGAGATTATTTTTTTTTGATATTGATGGAACTTTATATAGTCAAAATGCCGAAAATATTCCAAAACAAACTTGTCAATTAATTCAAACTTTATCACAAAATCCTAACAATATTTTAGGAATAGCTACAGGAAGAAATTATAATAATTTAAAAATTATTGATAAAATTAAACCTTTTTTTAAGTATTTTGTTTTAGCTAACGGTTCTTTTACTCTTAAAAACTTATTGATTTTTGATAAAAATCCTATTCCTTATGATTTAGTTAGTCAAATTATATTAGAAATTCAAGATAAAAAATATAAAATATTTTTAATAATTGTATGTTTTGAAATAAATTTATTTTTAAAATTTGGAAATGAAAATGATGCAAATTTAATTAAAAAAACAAAAAAACAATATAATTCAGTTATTGATATTCAAAAATTAGAACCAAGAGAAGAAATTTTTTTGATTAATCTTTTTGGCGAAGATAAAGATAAAATTAATCCTTTTTTAGAGCAATTAGATTGTTTTCAAATCTATTATTGGCATACACACACTGATTTAACTATGAAAAATATTAATAAATCAACAGGAATCGTAAAAATTAAACAAAAATATCCTGATTATGAATTGATTTGTATAGGTGATGGTAGTAATGACTTAGAAATGTTGAAATTAGCAGATATTAGTATTGCTATGGGTAACAGCGAATATCCTTATATTAAAAAAATGGCTAATTTAATAACTCCACATATTGATGATGATAGCATTTATGATTTTTTTAAATTACATAAATTACTTTAATTTATTTTTATTTAAGCATTTTTCATGAATAAAAAAATAATTGATTTTTTTTATAAATAAGGAATACAAAAAGATTTTTATTATGGAACACAAATTACAATGTTTAAAAGAATTTTGTAAAAAATTTGAATTTCTCAAAGAGCAAGAACAAAATCTTTTTTCTAAAATTATTAATAAATTACTTCAAGTTAATTATTTAACAGCACAAAAAAGCGCAGATATAAATGATTATCATTTTCTTTTATTACATAAAGAGATTTTTATTTTTTTTTTACAATTGTTAGATTTTGAATTAAAAATTGAAAAACAAGACGAAGTAATTTTTATTAAAAATTTAAATCACTTTAATAAATTAAAATTAAAAAAAGAAGAAAGTTTAATTTTGTTAATTTTACGTATTTTATTTCAACAAAAAAAAGAAAATTTAGGTAATTATGATAAAGTTACAATTTATTTACAAAATATTTATCAAGAATTAACTAAAATTAGTTATGTAGAGATTAAAAAATTAACAAAAGAAAAAATGAAGAATATTTTAGTTTTATTTCGTCGTTATAATATTATTGATTATTCAGATAATGATTATTTATTAGATAATTTAATTATCATTATCTATCCTTCTATTTTATATATAATTGATTTAAAAATGGTTCAACAATATAAAGAATTAATCGATAATAAATTAAAGTAATGAAACAAATAACAAAAATAAAATTGATAAATTGGCATTTATTTTCTAATCAAACAATTGATATCAAAGGGAATACATTGATTTCTGGGGAAAATGGTTCCGGTAAATCCACTTTATTAGATGCTCTGCAATATGTTTTAATTGCTGGTAAAAGCGGTGTTAAATTTAATATAGCTGCTAATGAAAATGCTAAGCGTTCTTTAGAAGGTTATATTAAAGGCAAAATAGGTGCAGAAAATAAAGAATTTTTAAGAAAAGATGATGTTATCACACATATTTCTTTAGAATTTTATGATCCAAAAGAAAATAAATACACTATTTTAGGTTGTGTTTTAGAACTTTCTAAAATAGGATTATTAAAAGAAAAATTTTATCTTTTTTCCGGTTTTTCTTTAGAAGAAGATATTTTTATTTTCGATAATAAACCTAAAAATCATCAAGAAATGCGTAATTATTTACAAAAATTGGATTATTATTTTGATTTTTTTGATACAAAAAAAAAATATCAAATCGCTTTAGGTAAATATTTACAAATTGATATTATGAAATATATCAAAATGTTACCTAAAGCATTAGTATTCAAACCTCTTGATTTAAAAAATTTTGTTTTTGAATTTTTATTAGAAGAAAATCCTATTAATATTGAAAGTTTAAAAAATAATGTACAACAATTAAAAAAAATTGAATTTCAAATAGAAACAGAAAAAAACAAAATAAAACAACTAACTGTAATAATCGAAGCCAATAAAAAATTAAAATCATTCAAAAATCAATTATATATTTATTATGCTATAGAAAAAATGGTTTTTTTAGAACAACATCAGATTAATTTCAAAAAATTTTTAACACAAAAAGAAAATTTTGAGAAAGAAATAACTAATTTACAAAAACAAAAAATACGAAAAAAATTAGATTTAGAAGAAATCGATAATCAAATTTTACAATTAAAATCTCATCAAATAAAAGATGATGTAGGTCTTTTTTTATATAATTTACAACAAAACATTAATAAAAATAAAATTTTTATCCAAGATTTAGAAAAACAAAAGGAAAGTTTTCAAAAACAGTTAAATTTAGAAATGATTTTTTTACAAAATTTGTTTAACAAAATAAACAAAAATATTTTACAAAAAAGTATTGATAGAATTCAATTTTTTTTAAAAACATCAACAGAGGAAAATTATAATTTATTATGTGAAAGTTTTACTAATTCAATTAATTATTTAAAACAAAAAAATATTAATTTAAATATTGAAAATAGTGATTTACTTAAAGAAATTCTTATTTTAGGAAATTCTTTAAGTAAAATAAATGTTGATTTAGAATCATTAAATAGAAGTCTTTCAGTTGAATATCACCCTAATATTATTAAACTAATATCTTTATTAAAAGAAAAGTTAAAATCTATTTATCAAAAAGAGATTGAAATTTATACTTTATGTGAATTAATCGAAATTAAAGATGAATTATGGAGAAACGCAATAGAAGGTTTTCTAGGGATTAGAAAATTTAATTTAATCGTAGATAGTGCTTATTTTGATTCATCTTTAAGAATTTATGAAAATGTTCAAAAAATTTTCCAAATTTATGATGTAGGATTAGTGAATCTTGATAGTATTCCAGATATTGATATTAAACAAACTAGTCTAGCTTTTCAAATTTTTTCTGATCATTATGGAGCTTTAAAATATGTAAAAATTTTGCTATCGCATGTTACATGTGAATTGAATATCGATTATTTAAAAAAACATAAAACAGCTATTACTCCTCAAGGGATGATTTACGGAAATTATACTGCTAAACAATTAAATCCAAAAAGTTATTACATTCCTTATATAGGAATAAGATCTAAAAATATACGTAAACAAATGTTAATAGAAAAATCAAAAGAATTACAAATAAAATTAAAACAAAAACAAGATAATCTTAAGAAAAATGAATCTCTTATTGAATTAATACAAAAAATAAAAATGAGTCTTTTTTTTGAACAAAATCACTTTGCTTGTTATCAAAGTTTACAACAAAAAAAAATTGATATAGAAAAAATGGAAAAACAAAAAGAACAGATACAACTTAATCAAAATTTAACAAAATTAGAGATTAATTTGCAACAATTGAAAAAAAATAAAGAACGAGAAAATCAAAAATTAGAAAATATTTTAGAGCAAATAGCACAAAATGAAAATCATATTCTTGTTTATCAAGAAAAAATCCAAAATTTAGAAAAACAAATCATATTAATGAAAGAAAAAATAGATACTTTGCATTCGAATATTCCAGAACATTTATTAACAGAAACAAATGTTCAATTTTTCAATTACACCAAAAAATATTCTGATAATTATTTTTTAATATTAAAAAGTATTCAAAATGGTATTCAAAATATAGAACAACAAAAAAATGAACAAAAAATTCAAATTATAACATTAATGAATACTTACATTAATGATTATCATTTATTAAATTTAGAACCTAAGTTAGAAAATTTTGAATATTTTGTTAAAGAATATGATTTAATTACATCTAAAAATTTAATCCAATATGAAAAAGAATCTAAAGAATTAAGTTCTAAAACAGAAATTATTTTTAAAGAAGAATTTATTAGCAAATTAAAAGAAAGTTTCGAAAATGCTCAACAACAAATCGAAAATTTAAATATTCTTTTAAAAAATAGACCTTTCGGTAATGATCATTACCAAATTATATTAAAAGCATCAAATAAACCGTATTATAATAAATACTATTCTAGTATAATGGAGGAAAAAGATTTTTCACTATCAAATGATTTGCCAATAGAAAATCTAAATTTTACTAATAAAAGTATTTTATTGGATGAATTGTTTCGTAAAATTATTTCTTATGAACAAGAATATATTTCTTTAGCTTATACTTTATTAGATTATCGTAATTATTTAAATTATGATATTCAAATTAATGATAAAGATGGTAATATCTCTTTGTTTTCTAAAGTTTTTCGAGAAAAATCTGGTGGAGAAACACAAGTACCTTTTTATATTATTATAGCAATTTGTTTTGAACAATTATTGTTCGAAAATAGCGAATATAAAGGTTGTCTAGTTTTATTTGATGAAGCCTTTAATAATATGGATGAAAATAGAATAGATTCTATGATGTCATTTTTAGGTGATTTAAAAATCCAATTTTTTATAGCTATCCCGCCACAAAGAATTGTGAATATTTTGCCTTATGTAACAACTAACTTATTGGTTATGAAAGAACAAAAACATGCTTTTATAGAAAATTTTACTAAAGAATGATATTAACATTTATAATATAATCATTTTTTTGAGAAATACAATTTGTATATTAATAGATTCACTATTTCAACCAATAATCTTTTTTTTCTTGTAAAATTTCTTTTCCTAAAATAGTTAAGAAAATTTTTTGATTTTGAATTATAATATATTTTTTTTCTAAAGCTTTTTTAATATATTTTTCATAGTTCAATGAATAATTTTTAAGATCTTGGATGATTTGATTAAGATAATTTATCTTATTTTTTTTTTCGTTATTTTCGAGATGTATTAATAGATTTATCACAATGAAATCTTTTTTTCTTGAACGATGATGAAAAAATTTCAAAATGATTCCTTGTGTTGGCTCGAAAAAAAATACTAAAAGAAAAAAAATAAAAACAATAAAAGCAGTCAAACTTGAAGATGGTAAATCTGTTAGAATAGATATACAATAACCTAAATGAGCGCTTAAAAAAGAGATCAAAATAGAAATTAGAATACTATGACATAAATTTTTTGTAAACAAAAGAGTTGTAGCAGCAGGACCTATCATTAAAGCAATGACTAAAATTACACCTACAGCATCAAAAGTAATAACAGATGTTAAAGAAATTAAAGTTATTAACATATAATTTAAAAAAAATGTAGAAAAACCTAAAGAAGCAGTAAAAGCTTTATCGAAACTATTAATTTTTAATTCTTTATAAAAAAACGTTATAAAAAGAATATTTAAAATCAATATTCCTAAAATTCTTATATTTTTGTCAAAAGTTAATAAATTAGGGTCTCCTAAAATAGCAGCATCAATATCTACATGGGCATTTTTAATACCTCCTAGATTAATTCCTATAACGATAATAGCTATTGCGAAAAATAAAGAAAAAGTGATTCCTATCGAAGCATCTTCATTGATTTTTTCATTATTTGATAATAATTCTGATAAATAAGAAGTTAAAATTCCAGTAACGGTGGCTCCGATAATTAACCAAGGCGAAGATAAATCTTTTGTAAATAAAACAGAGATTACAATTCCTAATAGAATACTATGACTAATTGCATCAACTAACATGGATTTTTTTTGTAAAATCAAAAAATTACCTAAAATAGAACAAGTAATAGATGTCAAGATAATTCCTAAATAAGGACATAAAAATCCAATATTTAATACAAACATTTTTCTATTATATTTTACCTTCCATTATTTCCTGTACTAAGGATTTTCCTTTGTTGCTGAATTGAACTTTATTTTCTCGATAAATTAAATATTCTTTTTGAAAAAAAACAGAATTAATATCTTTTTTGTGAAGATCATTTAAGTCTTTTTCGTTAGTATAAAGATGAATAAGATCCTTGAAATAAATTATTTTTTTTTTGTATCGAAAATGTTTTATTTTTTTTTGAATAATTCCATGTTTAGGTGAAAACAATAAAGATACAAAAACACAAAAACTTAAAATACAAGTGATAATAGGTCCTGTCGGTATATTTCCTCCTTGACCGAACAAACGATCTAAATAAAATACATTTGGGAAGCAACTTATTAAAGTTCCTAATAAACTTGATGAAATACAGACAAAACATGCAATAATGAAATTAGCAAATAAATGATTACTCCAATGTCTTGCAATTAGTGCAGGTGAAATAATTAAAGCACTAATTAAAATAACACCCATTATTTGTAATCCAATAACAACTACCATAATAGTTAAACAATTAAGGATAAAAGTCATTATTTTTGGTTTAATTCCTATTACTTGTGCATATTCTTTATTAAATATAAATAATTTGAATTCTTTCCAAAAGAGGACAATAGTAATTAAAACTATTATTAAGATCCATATAATAGTGAATATTTGTTCATCTTGTATTAAAGCAGCTTGTCCTAAAAAAAATTTATCTAAACGAGCAATTTGAGGCGAAGGATGGTACATTTGAGCATATGATAATAAAGATTTTCCTAAACCAAAAAAAGAAGACAATATTAAAGTTAAGATAGTATCATATTTGATTTTTTTAGTATATTTTTTTATTATTTCTATCAAAAACAAAACCAGTGAAGAAAAAATAAAAGCTCCTAAAAATAAATATTGATTTTCTAATTTATTTGTCACGCAATAAATTAAAATAATTCCAGGAAAACAAGAGTGAGATAAAGCATCGCCGACTAAAGTTTGTTTTTTTAAAACTAAAAATATTCCTAAAATACCGGAAGTTATTGCTAAACACGAAACACTAAGACATAATTTAAAAATGTAAAAAAATGCGTTTGTTTCCATTTTCGGCAACCTCAATTTTATTTATTTTTTTTGAAATTATTTTCGGAGTATGTTTTTTGAATATTTTCTTTTGTAAAACAATTATAAATAGGTCCGCTAGCTATTTTTTGAACATTAATAAAAATGACGTAATCGAAATAATTTTTTACTGTTTCTAAATCATGATGAACTACAATAATTGTTTTTCCTTTTTTTTGAAGTGTTTTTAAAACTTCAATAATAGCTTTTTCTGTTTTAATATCGACTCCTTGAAAAGGTTCATCCATTAAGTAAATATCTCCTTCTTGTGCTAAAGCACGAGCTAAAAAAATTCTTTGTTGTTGCCCGCCTGAAAGTTCAGAAATTTGACGATTTTTTAAATCTAACATATTAACTTTTTCTAAACATTGAAAAGCTATTTCTTTATCTTTTTCATTTGGTCTTTTGAACCATCCTAAATGACCATAACGACCCATCAATACTACATCAAAAACAGTTGTTGGAAAATCCCAATCAACTGAATTTCTTTGCGGAACATAAGCAATTTTTTTATAAATTTCTTTATATTTTTTACCTTCAAACATTATGGTTCCTGAAATTTTAGGAACTAAATTTAATATAGATTTTAACAAAGTTGATTTTCCTGCTCCGTTTGGTCCGATAACAGCCATTAAAGTTTGCTTTTTGATTTCTAAATCTATATCCCATAATACAGGTTTTAAATCATAAGCTACAGTTAAATCTTTTATGCTAATAATATTTTTTTTCATAATTAATTTATTTTTATGTTTTATTTTTCTAAAATGAATTTAGTTAAAATTATAATAATTCTAATTATTTTTTTATTTTATGAATTGTTTTATATTTAAAAAAAATTATAATTTTAATTTATTTTATTTGTTCTTGAGATATTTAGAAATAATATCTATATTATGTTCGATTGTTTTTATATAATCATTTTGTTTATTTAAGGAATCTGAGTATAATACTTCTCCGTTTTCACATACTACCGTTATTTTTTTTCTAATTTGTTCTTTTAAACTTTTAATGTCATTATCTGGAATAGAGCTTTCAGTAAAAATAGCTTTAATATTATTGTTTTGTATAAGAGAAATTAATTCTTTTACACGAGAAGCACTAATTTCATCTTGTGTCGAAATACCTTGTAAGGATTGTAAACTAAATTTTTGTTTTTTTTCTGATAATTTATTTAAATATCGGCAAAAGTAAGAAAAACAATCATGAGATGTAATTAAAATAATCTCAGAATTTTCTTCAAAATTTTCTTCAATTTTTTTTTTTATGTTATTTTCTAATTTTTTTAAATTTTCTTCATAATTGTTCCAATTTTGTTCAATTTTTTTTTCTTTTTCTATTTTATTTTCTATTTTATCATCGATAATATTTTTTATTTTCTTTGTGAGTTGTTCTCCAACTCTTTTCCATAATTGAATATCAAACCAAATATGAGGATCAGGAAATCCTTCCTCTTTGATAATATCTTCCTTTAAATCTAAACAATCTCCGGCTTTAAAAATTTTTCCTGTTGAAAGTTTTTCAAAAGCTTTTTCCATTTGCGCTTCTAGATGCAAACCATTAATTACTAAAAGATCAGCGGTGATGATATGAATTAAATCACTTGGTTTTGTTTGATAATTATGTGGATCTACACCTTCTCCCATTAAATGAATTACTTGAAAATAATCACTTTCTTTGGTTATTTGATCAGTTAAATTACTTAACATAGTAGTTGTAACAACTATTTTTTTTTTATTTCCCTTTTTATTTTGTAATTGATCTAATTTGCGATAAGCAAAAACGGTAATTGGTACAAAAGTAATAAAAAATAAAATAGAGACTATTAATAAACATATTTTTTTATTTATATTTTTTTCGAATAATTTCACAAAATAAAAAACTTTCTTAATTTATTAAAAACTATTTGTTCTTGAAATAAAATTTTTTCAAGGAAGAATAAAAAAAATTTCTTAATAACTAAGATATTTAAATAATTTATTTTTTTCTTAATTTAAAATTAAGACAATATAATTCATTTATATAATTTTATATATATTGTATTTTAAATTATTTTCATTAAATCAATTATTTTTAATTTTAAAATTTAAATAATATTTAATCATTAAATTTTTTTTAAATATATATTTAAGAAAACTAAACTTAAAATAGAAAAATTATTATTTTTGCACATAATATATATATATATATTATTTAATTAATTAAAAAAATAATTTTTCTATTTTGATTAAAATAAAATCATTATACAAATAAAAAAAATTTATCAAGATTTAAAGAAAGTAAAAGATTAATAACAACTAATATAATAATGTTCCAATAAAGTAAATAAAATTTAATAAATTTAAACCAAAAGTTCAAAAGTTGAATAAATACACTTCATTACTTTAATTATACATTATAATAACTTAAATTTTAATAAAAAAACATAATATTATAATTAAAATTGAATATAATAAATTTATAATTATTAATTTTTCTAATAAAAAAAGAAAATAATTTATGTAAACATTTATTTATTTTCTTTTTTATTCTTTCTATAAAAGATATAATTTTAGTTTTGTTTCGATATTTTTTTTTCGATTAATTTTACTAATGTTATCCATTGATAAAAAAATTCTTTTTTAAAATTATTGTTTTGTTGTTTAACTAGTTTTTTAAATTCTCGAAATAGATAGTTAAAAGAAGGATTTTTTTCCTTTAATGTTAAAATTTCTAAATCTCTAGTAGTATTATAAATTATATCAGAGCTTCCCTTTTTATACAATATTGAACCAATTATCAATAAACTAATAAATAATATTAAATTTAATATTTTTTTTAACAAATATATAATCATATTAATGCAAAATATTCCTTTCTTTTTTGTTTTTTTAAATAATTTTTGTAACAAAATGCTTGAAATCAATTATTTTAGTTTTTGCTCTCATATGTATAGATATTAACAGGTATAATCATTTCTGAAATAAAATTAAAAGTATTATTTTTGATTTTATTTATTCGCTTCATTTCTCTTGTATCTTTTTCAAAAAAATTAAAACGATAATTCATAAATTTTATTTTATTATCATTAATGATTTTAGTAATACTTGATTCAAATTTTTTAAATTTTTCTTCTTCAAATAAAGCAATTGGCAAACTTGAAACAATTCCTTTAATTTGTTCATTTTGAATTTTATTTTTTGAAATTAATGTTTCAAATTCACTAGCATCTCCCTCGATTACTGTTATACTAGGAAATCTTGTTTTTAATTCTTGACATAAATCATGGTCTATTTCGAGACATATAATATTTTCTTCTTCAAATTTCTCAATTAAATATTGCGTAATATTTCCACAACCAGCTCCTAATTCTAAAATTTTACCATTTTGAGATTTTAAATCTTTAGGTTTTAAATCAGAAATATTTTTGAAGTATTCGGATATTTCTTGTGTTTCTGGAAACATACCCGAACCCATCATTTTAGCTTTTTTTATTACTTTTTTAGCATGTAACCAATCTGATTTATTGTACGAAATAACAGAAATTAAGAATAAAACAAATAAAATTAAAATATTTTTCGACAAAAAATATTTTTGATTTTGAAAAAAAATCCAAAAACTAATAGATAATATAAAAAAAGAAATAATTATTTTTAAATAACAAATTAAATAATGTTTTTTATCATAAGGTCTAATAAATTGTTCTTTTAAAAAAAAATTTATTTTTGAAAAATTTAATTCTAAATTATTTAAGAAAAATTTAATGATTAAATAAAATAAAAAAGGACATAAAATAAAAAAAATCATTTTATAATTAATCTTAAATTTATTAAAATAATAAAATAAAAAATAAAGCAAAGGAATAAAAATGTATTCTAAAAAATAAATAATTAAATTTAAAAAAGGGATGTTGTTGGTTTTCGAAGGATAGATACTATAATCTCTTATAAAAGAATGAAATAATAAAGCATTAATCGTAAAATTAATTAAAATATAGAATGCTAATGATGATATAAATTTTGTTTTTTTATTGACTTTTTTCACCATAAAAAAATAGCCAAAAATAAAAAAAAGAATAAATAAATTGTATTTAAAAAAAGAAAATCCATCATACCATTTAAAATTAGAAAAGCAAGAACCATTATATCTGTTTAAAAAACACAAAAAATTATCATTTTGATCATTTTGAAGATTAAAAATATGCAATATATTTAAAAATATATCAAATAGGATTATTATAAAAAATAATAAATTAAAAAATTTTATTTTTTTTTGTTTATTATTTTTTTTTAAATGATTATTATGAATATTTTCAATAAATTTATTTTTTATCAATTTTTTTTCTTGTTTCCTCTCTAAAAATGTTTGATACTTTAATAATTTTTAAATTAAGAATAATTTTTTTATTTAAGAATATTTTTATTAATATTAATTTTGGTTTCGAATTTAACGATTATTTTTGGATATAATTTTTTTATTATTGAAATTTTTGTCAAATATATTTCTTAAAAGAATAATATTATCTTATGATGAAAATTTTATTTTTATTTAAAACATTAGGATTTTTATATATTTTTATTTTATTCCTAAAAAAGATAATAATTCTTGATTTGAAAAATAACCTGTTGTTCTTTTTTTTTCTTCTCCTTCGGAAAATAAAATTAAAGTCGGTAAACTTTTAATTTTATATTTAGTTGCTAAATCTGGATGTAAATCAATATCAATTTTAATTAAATAAATATCTTTTATTTTTGGCATTTCTTCATCCAAAACAGAAATAAGTTTACGACAAGGAGGACACCAATTAGCAAAAAAATCTACCAATAATTTTTTCTTTTGATTAATTATATTTTCTAAATCTATTTTTTTTTCATTTATTAACATATTTTTTATTTTTAATCTCTTTATTTTTTAGTTAGGATATTATTTTATAAAAAATCAAATAATTAATATTATCCTATAATATATATTATATTTTTTAAAATTTAATAAATTTAACAAAAGATAAAAAATTTTATCTTTTTTAATGATTTAATATAAATAGCAATGTTTTTAAAATCAAACTGTTTCAAAATCCAAAAAAATTATACATAATTTAAATATCAAAAATAACTTTAAAGAATAATTTTCAAGAGCAAAAAATTCTTAAATAATAAGCAAAAACTTATTAAAAGGGTTTTAATAAAAACCTATAAAAGATAAAATCGTTTATTTTAACTAAAAGAGAAAAGTGTATTTAGTCTTCGTCGCGGGGGTTTTGATTGTGAACCGTCAAAACGGAACCATTAGAAAGACAATTTTTTTTCTAAAAAAATAACTTTTTAGAAAACAAATTAATTTAATAATTGCTTACAATTTAACATGAAAAATTAAATTGTCAACAAAAATTAAAAAATTTTATTTTTTTAATTTTTTTTCAATAAAGAAAAAGAAATATATAACCTTTTAAAGAGTCTTAGCTTTTCTAGTCTTAGAAGTCTTAGAGTCTTTTTTAGTCTTATTTAATAAAAAAAGACT